>CALGIA010000320.1 GCA_937916005.1 uncultured Rhodospirillaceae bacterium | reverse complement strand
ACGCGGGTGCGGTTGCCGCTATGCAGGATCGCATCCTGGGACCAGACGATATCGTAGCTGGCATCGGGGTCGGGAATGTTCTCGAAATCGCCATATACCACGCGGACGCGGTCCGTAAGCCCAACCTGGTCGGTGAGCTTCTGATTGGTGGCGTTCTGGGTTTCGCTGAGATTTAGGCATGTCACCTGGCAGCCGAACCGGTCGGCCAGATAGCGCGCCGAACCGCCATAGCCCGCGCCCAGATCCAGAACCCGTGTGGTTTTGTCGATCTTGGCGATCCGGTTCGCCATGGTTTCCACCGTACGCCGGCTGGCGTCGGCGATGGGTTCATCGTCACCGTGATAAATGCCGATATGGATATCCTGACCGCCCCAGACGTTCTGATAGAACGCATCCGCCTCGGAACTGTCGTAATAGGCCTCGGCCCGTTCGACCGCGTCGCTTTTACTTTGCATGGTAGCTTTTTTGCGCCACGTGGATGAAGAAGTCCGGATCGCTTTCCTGATAGGTTTCCTGGAAATCTCCATAGGTCTTGACCTGCTGGAAGCCGCTGTCCAATAGCAGACCGCGCATATAGGCCTTGCGCAGGGGAAACATGTTGAGGTGGAATTCGGACCCGTCCGGAAAGGAATAGCGGAACCGGGCCAGGGATTCATCCATATGTTCGGGCTCAGCAGTTACCTGGTCGCCGCAATAGTAATAGGTGTGTTTCGAGCTGAAACCATCGTCGAGAATGGAATCGTAATTACGCTGGTCGATGATCAGAATGCCGTCATATTTAAGCGCGGCATAGAACTCGGCCAGCGCACGCTGACGGTCCCGTTCGTCGAACAGGTGGGTGAATGAATTGCCCAGACAGACGATGGCGTCGAACTTGCCGTGCACATCCTTGTTGAGCCAGCGCCAGTCCGCATGGACGGTTTGCAGCATGAGATTCCTGCCGCGCGCATTGTCGAACGCCTTGGTCAGCATTTCCGCATTGCCGTCGGCGCTGGTGACGTCGAACCCTGCCTTGAGAAGCTGAACCGAGTGGAACCCGGTTCCTGTCGCCACGTCGAGGATCTTTTCCTTTCCCCGCGCTTTCAGGATGTCGACGAAGAACTGGCCTTCGCTTTCCGCCCTGGCGTCCCAATCAATCAGGCTGTCCCATTTTTCCACAAAGGACTGCACATATTCCTTCTGGTAATGCTCCGTGTCGCGGATTTCGAGCGGTTCGTTGCCGAAATCCTGTTCTTTCGGTGTCGATATGGCCATCGTTCTCCCGCTTGCAAAAACAACCCAACCAATCGCGATAGCACGCAATCTTGTAACCTTGCCCAAAGTCGGTTCGGGCCCGGCGCAGGTTTCTGGTGTTATTTGGCGGCCTCCGGACCCGGTGCCGGGTCAGGGATCCAACGGCGCAACTGGTGATAAATCCGGTCCGTCTTCTGACCGGGACAGTAGCGAGGGTCAAGCCCCCATCGCGCCGCACGCCAGGATGAAAAGACTTGTCCAGATGGACATGATCACCCCTGTCGCTGATGATAATAGTAACAGGTCCATTCCCAAAGATCAACCTCGCTCCGGAAAATTGGCTGAAACCGGATGTTTTAGCCGGATACGCGAGCAGTTCCCAGGCCGTCGAATTGACGCTAAGGTAATGGTGGTGGTCTTTGCGCCGAGTGGCGATGGGACCGAAAACTTCATTTGCGAGCAGGGGGACATCATGGCGCAGCATGATCATTCGGGCGGCAAAGCCAATCATATAGACGTTCATCATCATTTCTATCCGCCCGAGTTCCGTCAGGCGGTCAAGGATTTCAGCGGCGGCTCCCTGCCGATCGTGGATGCCTGGACGCCGGAGGCCAGCCTTGAGCAGATGGATATGAACGGCGTCAGCACGTCGATCCTGTCTCTCTGGTCGATCCCGGGCGTCTGGATGGGCGCCGACGTGGCGGGCATGCGGCGCTGGTCGCGGCTGGTCAATGACTATGCCGCCGACATGCAGCGCGACCATCCGAGCCGTTTCGGCCTGTTTGCGGCGCTGCCCATGCCCGATGTGGAGGGCAGCCTGATCGAGATCGAATATGTCTTTGACGTGCTCAAGGCGGACGGCGTCGGGTTGATGACCAATTTCGGCGACAAGTGGCCCGGCGATCCGGCGTACCGGCCGGTGTTCGAGGAACTCAACCGGCGCAAGGCCAAGGTCTATTTCCACCCCACGGCGCCGACATGCTGCGCCGGGATACAGCCCGGCATTCAGGAATCCTGGGCCGAGGTGGTGTTCGATACGGGCCGCGCCGTGCTCAGCCTGCTGTTCGCCGGCATCTTTAACGAGTTCTCCGATATCGATTGGATCTTTTCCCATTCGGGCGGCACCGTGCCGGTGATCGCGCGGCGGACCGCTGAGTTGTCCCAGCATTCGCCGCGCGTGAAGGAAATCGCGCCCAACGGCATCGATTTCGAATTGACCCGGCTCTATTACGAAACGGCCAACGGTTTCCACGCCCCTAACATGGCGGCGCTGCTGGCCTATGTGCCGGTCTCGCAGATCATGTTCGGCACCGATTATCCCTATCTGACGGTCGCGGCAAATGCCGACGGTCTGGCCGAAGTCATGTCCGGCGCGGATCTGGAAGCGATCCGCAGCGGCAATGCGCTCCGGCTGTTTCCGAAATTCGCTTAGTCGCGATCAGGGCCCCGGTATAACGGGGATCAGCAGGTGTGAATCATACTGGCCGCCGGTGTGGATGATGTGGCGGCCGTGATTGACGGTTTCCCCGTGCTTGAAGCGGGCGGGAAAATCGATGATGTCGTAACCCTGGACGACAAGGTTGAGCCGGTCACCCGCCAGAAACCCGGTGCCCGACGGCAGGATTTCGATCTCGACCGGGACGATCTCGCCCGGGATCAGCTTCAGGAGCCGTTGATGCCTGAGCCAGGGTTGCCACGGGGTTGAACGTTCCTCGTCCAGTTCCCGGTGCGATGCGCGCAGCCAGCCGCTAGCCGCCACCCCTTGCTCGTAATGCTGGAAATCGGCGAAAAAAACCTCATTGCCGTGACGGTCGAATTTCCGGACCGCCACATGCAGATCCAGATCATCGGCGTCCTCGGCGCTGACCCAGAGGCGCAGTTTCATGTGACCGACGATATCGGTCGCCTTGTCGAAGGTGATGGAATATTCCGCACGGTCCGGTTCCGCATCCGACTTCAGGGCTGCATGGCCATGGGCGCTCGCCGAAGCCATCGGCTCCCGGTCGAGCGTTCCCGTCGATCCATCCAGATATAGCTTCTGATAGTCGGTGTCGGGGATCGGGAAATCATCAAAAAACCGGGTACGGCCTTCATAAAACCGGTCGCGCACTTCGACCCGGACCCGGGGCAGATCGCGAATGCCGGATTCCTGGCCTTTCAGAAAGCAATCGAAGAAACGGCGCTGACGTTCCAGGCTTTCCCGCGTGTAATAGGTTTCCCATTCCTTGCGGCCATGGGCTTCCAGCCATTTGTCCCTGGAGGCGATCTGCTTGAATCCTTCGATGGCGCCGCGCGTATGGAGCCCCTGGGTCGCCCAGCCGGCGACCACGTAGGCCGGCACGGTGATCTTCGACAAATCGACCTGTTTCGCTTGCCAGAATGCGTCCAGCAAGGGCCGTTCCTTCTGGGCGGCGACAATATCTTCCGCCGTCGCGCCCTTGGCGACGAACCCGGTTTCCGAATTCATCCGCCGGCCCCAGATCTGGCGGAAGAAGTTGGTGTCGGGGATGCCGCCGTGAAACGCATGGTCCCGGTAAAAATCATTGAACCCTTCCCACGGGATGATCGCCCCAAGATGGGGCGGGTTTTCCGACGCGCCGAGCCACTGGGTGGCGCACAGATAGGACACCCCGTTGGCGCCCACATTTCCGTCGCACCAATCCTGGGAAGCCGCCCACTCGACCAGATCGTGAAAATCCTGACCCATCTGGGGCGACAGATGTTCGAACCGGTCGCCGCCGGACTGATGCTCCTGG
>CALGIA010000319.1 GCA_937916005.1 uncultured Rhodospirillaceae bacterium | reverse complement strand
GCGACTATCTATCCATCCTGCGCGATGAAACCCGGGCGCGTTTCGAGGCCGGCCTGACATGGATTGAAGCTTCCGAGGAGATCATCGCCGATCACTTCACCCATTGGCTGGATCGTGAGCGCGTTTTCATCAACGTCAACAGCCTGTACCGGGAATTCGACCACAACGCCGAAATCCCCAGCGTCATGCAGGTTTATGAAGTCATGGCCGGCTGGTGCTGGGCTCATGGACATTCCCATCCGGCCTCGAAGCAATAGAGAGAGATTACCGTGCCACAAAACATCACACGATCGGCGATGGACCTGGTCGCGGCGGCGGACAATGAAGTGCGCACCCTCGACATTGAGGAAGCCCGCGCCCTGCATGGAACCGACGATGTCATTTTCATCGATCTGCGGGATATCCGGGAAGTCGCCAAAACCGGAAAAATCGCGGGGGCTCACCACGTGCCGCGCGGCATGCTGGAATTCTGGATCGATCCTAAGGGCCCCTATCACAAGCCATTTTTTACCGAGGACAAGATTTTCATATTCTATTGCGCGGGCGGCTGGCGTTCCGCGCTGGCGGCGAAAACCGCGCAGGATATGGGGTTGAAACCCGTCGCCCATATCCAGGGCGGCATGAAGGCATGGCTGGAGGCCGCGGCTCCGATAGATCCGCCAAAGCCACGGAGCGGGGCGGAATGATCCCGGTCCCAAAATAAAACGCCCGCCGCGATCATCGCGGCGGGCGTTTTGTCTTGAGGCCGGGCCGCAGTCTACAAATCGACCAGTGCGCCGGATTTGTCTCTTCCCTGTTCGCGGTAATGGCCGATCTTGGACACCACCGGCTGGTCCGTATAGCTGTACAGAATGGCGTCGGTCTTGCCCGTATTGACCATGGTGCGCCAGCGATGATTGGGCACCACCATGAAATCGTTCTTTTCCCATTCAAACCGCTCGCCGTCGACATCCGTATGGCCTGACCCTTCAAGCACGAAGAAGATGGTCGACGCCGTGTGGCGGTAGGGCAGGGTGGCTTCGCCCGGACGCAACAGCTGAGCCCGGTACGAGATGGTCGAGAATGTCGGCTCGCCGCTATAGGGCTGGACGAATTCGACGCTGATGCCCTCATAGGGGCTGCCGTCGAAACCGCGCAGATCATTCAGGGCGGCGCGGGTGTCCGTGGCGCTATAGAGGAATTTATCCGTGGAGCCGATGCCTTCGCCGCGCGGATGGGGTTCAAAGCGCGGGCGGATGCCGCCGTGGCCATAGAACTTGTCGGAGAAACCCATTTCCGGGTTTTTGTGATCAGCGGCATTTTCCCAGTCATTCCGGTTCCAGGCGCAGCCCAGATAATCGATCAGCGGCCAGTCCAGCGTATCGGCCCAGATGACCGGCTTGTCGCCTTCATTGCCGTGGGCATGCCAGGTCCCGTTCGGGGTGAAGACCAGATCGCCGCGCACCGGCTCGATCCGTTCGCCCTCGACCATGGTAAAGCCGCCGGATTCGGAAATGATCGTGCGGCTGGCGTTGGGGGAATGCATGTGGGATTCCGCATCATCGCCTTTCTTATAGATCGAAATGGCGATGCGCATGGTGCCGGCGACCTTGACCCCATGAGTGCCGTAGGCCGGGTTGGTCAGCAGGACCGATTGCCGTTCCGTCAACTCCAGCGGGCAAAGATCGATCAGCTTCATCAGATATTGTTCGGTATTGGCCCATTTCCAGACATAGGGCACGGGCGGAACATGTTCCATCCCCAAATTATAGGCGCCCCGCTCCGGCGTGTCGGAGGTCCCCAGATGCCAGGCTTTCTGGTTCGGCAGGTTCCATTTGGTCCGGATCCAGACATTTTTGTCACGGGCCTCTTCATTGAGCTCATCAAGTTCGTTGATAATCAGTTCAAGCTCTCGGGCCCGGTCCGATTGGACTTCTTCCTTTTTGGTCGCCATATTGAATCTCCTGAAACTGCGCTGTTTTTAGCGCTGATCGCTGGTACTTTAGCATACTGTTGGCCTCTTGCCACAATTGGATCAAGCGGCTTTTTGTCGCGGCGTTAACCATAATTTCCCGAATTCGTCGTGTATCATGCCTGGTAGAAGCAGACAGGCCCCGTCCGGAAAGAAATCCTATAATGGCTATCGAAGAGATTCGGCAACGAATTGAAGATTTTATCCACGATTACGCCCATTGCATCGATGATGACCGGCTGGAGGAATGGCCGGATTATTTTACCGAATCCTGCCGATACCAGATCATCGACCGGGAAAACCACGCCAGGGGAAGCGTGGTCGGCGTGATGACCTGTGACAGCCGGGGCATGTTACGGGACCGGGTTTTGGCGCTGCGCGACGCCAATATCTATGAACCCCATGTCTATCGCCATCTGATCAGTTCCATCCGCATCCGGGGAGAAAGCGATGGTATATGGTCCGTGCAGACCTCCTATGCGGTGATCCGGACCATGCAGGACGGCGATATATCCGTGTTCAGTACCGGCAAATATCTCGACAAGATCGTTTTGGAGCAGGACCAGCTGAAGTTCCAGGAACGGCTGGTGATCTGCGATTCCATCCGCATAGATACCTTGATCGTCATTCCTATTTGATGGCCGACTCCAAACCCATCATTGCCATCACGACCGGAGATCCGGCCGGCATCGGTCCCGAAATCGCCCTGAAATCCGCCGGTAATGACCGGGTGCGTGACGCGTGCCGGCCGTTGCTGGTGGGAGATTTTCGTATTCTCGACTTCTTTCGCGACCGCTTCGATTTGCCCGTGGCCCTCAGGTCGGTCGCCGGTGTGGCGGAGGCCCAATTCAGCGACGGCGTGATCGATGTGCTCGACGTGCCCAATCTGCCGCTCGATGGGTTTGAGCCCGGCGTGGCGACGGCCGATTGCGGCCGCGCGATCCTGGAGTATGCGGCCAGGGCGGTTGAACTGGCCCTGGCGGGGCAGGTGGCCGCCGTCGTGGCCGGCCCCCAGACCCAGAAAGCCATCCGCGCCGCGGGCATCGATTTCGACGGCTACCCGGGCTACATCGCCGCCCGCACGGGAACCGACCCCGACGACGTGTTTCTGATGCTGTATAATGACGATTTGCGCATCGTGCATGTCACGCTCCATGTCAGCCTGCGCGCCGCGCTTGATCTGATCAACCGGGAGCGGGTCCTGAAGACGCTAAGGGCGGCTGACCGGGCGGTGCGAAATCTGGGCATCGAGCGGCCCCGGCTTGCGGTGTCGGGCGTCAACCCCCACGCCGGGGAAGACGGTCTGTTCGGACAGGAGGAAATCGACCATATCGCCCCCGCCATCGAGGATGCGGTGAGCGAGGGCATCGACGCCCATGGCCCGTTCGGGGCCGACACCATGTATCTCGACCGCAGTTACGACGCCTATGTGGTGATGGTGCACGACCAGGGCCATATCCCGGCCAAGCTATTGGGGTTCGATTCCACCGCGGCCTTCACCATCGGCACCCCGGTATTCTTCGCCACCGTGGCCCATGGCAGCGCCGCCGACATCGCCGGCAAGGGCGTCGCCGACCCGGGCGCCATGATCGAAACCCTGGTCAGGATGGCCAATGTGGGGTGGTCTTAGATTCCACTGCCAGTATTAGCCGC
>CALGIA010000318.1 GCA_937916005.1 uncultured Rhodospirillaceae bacterium | reverse complement strand
TAATACCAAGGAGCGCTGATGAAGACCCATAGAGATCGCCTGCGCACGCCGCCGGGTAGGAGCGGAACCGCCGGCGATGCGGGGCATCGGTAAGGTTTCGCGACGACCTCCGGCGGCGTGCGCAGGCGACCGGAACGGCGGCTTTTCGAGGCTTTCGGATGTCGTCGCGCGCGTCTTCCGATACACCGTATCGCCACGCCACGCGCTCCTAACCGAAAACCTCGAAAAGCCGTCTCTATGGGCCTTCATCAGCGCTCCTTGGTATAAACCGGGTAAATCAGCGCGTTGGGGATGATCAGGCTGTCATAGACGCAGTCGCGTTTTTTCAGCTTCAGTCCGCCGTCGATTCGGACAAAGACATCGTCATAGCGTCCGGCCTGGAAAATCCGGGTTTTGTCTTCCATCAGGGTCTCGACCACCAGATAGTTGGAGCGCGCCTCGATTTCGCCCGCCGCGCCCACATAGGATCGCCGGAAGTCACCCGGATTGGGGATCTCCGCCTCGAAACCCACATAGCTCCAGGTCGGGCCGCGAAAAATTCGCTCCTGTTCGCGGTCATGGATTTCATCGCTGGTATAGACCCAGTCCGGGAAGCGCGTCAGGTCGCCGTCGGGCCAGCGCAGTTCGTGCGCATCGCCATTCCTGTTGCCGCCATTTGTGCTCATGCCGGGTCTCCGTGAAGCTGGAGGATATATCGTCAGCACACCCCTCAATTGTGGCGATGCAAGCTCGTTGATTCCTCAAAAATGCCCGTGTTTTCAACAGAATGATAATGCAGTATACTGATCAATAATGTTTGAATGGTTCAGGAAAACGCATGGTTGCCGTTGTCGATAGTCCGAAATCCCACCTTAGTGACCGGCCGGGCCACCTGATCCGGCGGCTCCATCAGATCCATGTGGCGATGTTTCTCGAGGAATGCGCGGTCTATTCCCTGACCCCGGTGCAATATGCGGTGATGACCGTGTTGGCCCATCAGCCCGGAATGGACCAGATCTCAATCGCCAGCGAGGCCGCGATCGACCGAACCAATGTGGCTGATGTACTATCCCGGCTGGAAGAACGCGGCATTGTCAGTCGTCAAATATCGCCGGCGGACCGACGCATGAAGCTGGCGGTGCTGACCGACGAGGGCGCGCGCATCACAAAGGATATGGAAGCGGCCATGCAACGCGCCCAGGATCGGTTTCTGGCCCCTTTGCCGGCGGACCGGCGAGGGGAATTCATGAATTTGCTGGCCGATCTGGTCGAGGCCAACAACGCCTTCAGCCGCGCGCCCGCCCGCTAAAATCAAGAGGCATTGATCATGGCCCGTGTTCCTCTTCTCGACGGCGACGAAGATCCGTCAATGGCCGAACTGGCCGAAAAAATCCGGTCCGGCCGGCGAGGCAATGTCATCAATGTCTATAAGCTGCTGCTGCACAGCCCGCCCGTGGCGGAAAACTGGTTCAATTTGATCAATACGCTGCGCTGGGGAACCGAACTTCCCGGCCGGCTGCGCGAAATAGTCATTATCCGCATCGGATATCTCAACCGGGTCGATTACGTGATCAATCAGCATGTGCCCAAGCTGGCCCTGGCCGAAGGGCTCACACAAGCCGAATGCGATGCACTGGCCGATTGGCGGGAGAGCGAATTTTTTAGCGATGCCGAACGCGCGGCGCTGGCATATGCCGAGACCATGTCCCGGGACGTGCAGGTGCCCGGGGAAATATTTGCGGCCCTCGGCCCGCATTTCAATGATCGCGAAATCGTCGAGCTCACCGTGCTGATCGGCGCCTACAACATGCACACCCGCGTGGTGCAGGCCCTCGACATCGACCCGGAACGAAAGACGGATTAAGGGTCAACTGCCTGAATTGCGTTTCCATTCGTCCCAGTTGACAGGTCCGTGGTCATTCTCGACACTCAAAGATTCGGGCGGAACTCGATCGGTAAAGATCACGACGTTCCGGCACTCCCATCGCGCAGAAGGAACGACAAGGCCGTCGAAATCCAGAAAATGGGCGATTTCGGCAATTTCCTGGGTTCTCGGATATTCATGCTGTTTCTGCTCATAATTCAACGCGCCGAATCTGGAGGTGTCCATGCCCAAGTCCTGTAGCGCGGTCATGTCGGCAAGGCGCAGCGACCTGGATAGATTCGCCTGAATTTCATACCGTCGAAATTGCATTTTGGAGGGGAAAACAGACTGTCCGCGCGACAAATGGTAATAGAGTTCCGCCACCGCGCCGTCGGACTCCATGGATGTATAGAGAACATCGAACGTTCCGTCGTCCCATCGTCCGCCGGAAGCCGAACCGCGCAGGGGATCGCGGTCGCCCCGGACGACCCGCCAGACAATGTCGTCGAACACAGTTTCAGGCAGCGCTTC
>CALGIA010000317.1 GCA_937916005.1 uncultured Rhodospirillaceae bacterium | reverse complement strand
CGATCTGGTTGCCGCTTGATTCAGGAGTCAAAACACCACTTTTGGCAATAACTCGCGGCCAATGTTGTTTGCCCATAAAATAATGGCTTAAAGACACGGCGTCTTTAAGCCATTATTTTGTGGGCAACATAAGAGAGGAAGAAACATGTCGGACGACCAGATCATCATCGCCGGGGGCGGTATCGGGGGCTTTGCAGCCGCCCTTGCGCTGAGCCAGAAGGGCCGGGCGGTCAAGCTGCTGGAACAGGCGTCCGAGTTTGCCGAAGTCGGGGCCGGAATTCAGATCGGCCCCAACGTGTTCAAGATGTTCGAGGTGCTTGGCGTTACCGACGCAATCAATGACGTCGCGGTCTTCCCCGACAATCTGGTCATGCGCGATGCCCTGACCGGCGACCGGATCACCAGCGTTCCGGTCGGCTCCGATGCCTTTCGCGCCCGTTACAAATATCCTTACGGGGTGATCTACCGTCCCGATCTGCACAATGTGCTGATCAATGCCTGCGCCGCCTCGCCGCTGGTTGAGTTGCAGGTGCTGCAGAAGGTCACCTCCTATGAGGATGCCGGCGACAAGGTTCGCGTCATGACCGAGGGTGGCGTGACCCATGAAGGTGCAGCCCTGATCGGTGCGGATGGGCTGTGGTCGTGTGTTCGCGGCCAGCTTGTCGGTGACGGCAAACCGCGTGTGTCGGGTCACATCGCCTATCGGGCGGTTCTGCCGACCCCGGAAGTGCCCGACGGCATTGATCGAAACAACGTCGTGCTCTGGGCCGGGCCGCGGACCCATCTGGTGCATTATCCGCTGCACAAGGGTGAAATCTTCAATCTGGTCGCGGTGTTTCACAGCGACCGCTATGAGGAAGGCTGGGACACCTATGGCGACCCCGAGGAACTGACGACCCGTTTCCAGGGCCAGCATGGCGATGTGGCCGCCATGATGGGCAAGATCGAAAGCTGGCGCATGTGGGTGCTGTGTGACCGTGATCCGATCCGCGACTGGAGCAAGGGACGGGTCGCGCTGCTCGGCGACGCCGCCCATCCGATGCTGCAGTATCTGGCCCAGGGCGCGTGCATGGCGACCGAGGACGGGGTCTGCCTGGCGACCCGCGTCGCCGCCAACGGCGATGATTTCGAGACCGCCTTCCGGGAATATCAGCAGCTCCGCTATCTGCGTACGTCCCGCGTTCAGCTGACGGCGCGCCTGTTCGGCGATATCTATCACGCCGAGGGCGCCACGGCCGATCTGCGCAGCCAGATGCTGGGTGCACAGGATCCGACCAAACCGGGCGAAGGCATGGCCTGGCTCTATGAGGGCCTCGACGAAACCGGCGCGCAGCAGTTTAAAAGCTAGGAATTTTTTCGAGGGCGCGGGCCGGCGCCGAACTACTTCCCCTTGAACAAAGCCTTGCGGCCTTCGCGGTGGGCGGCGAGGCCTTCATCCACATCCTCGGACCATTCGAGGGCGTCACGGAGTTCGTCTGACAGGGCCCGGGCCTCGTCAAAGCCCGGGGCCTGGCGCGTGCGCAGAATTCTTTTCGCGCCCCGTGTCGCCAGCGGGCCGTTGGTCCCGATGGTCAGCGCCATGGCCTGGGCGGCGTCCTTGACCGCCGCTCTCGGGTGCAGCGCCTGAACCAGCCCGATGCGGTCCATCTCGGTGGCGTCTATTTCGCGCCCGGTGCAGATCAGTTCCAGCGCGCGGGCATGTCCGACCGCCATGCCCAGGCGGTGGGGCGCGCCGGCGCCGGGGAACCCGCCCCATTTTGCTTCCGGCATGGTCAGTGTTGCGTCATCCGCCGCGATACGGATGTCACAGGCCAGGGCGAGCTCGACCGCGCCGGCCATGATGTCGCCGTTGATGGCCGCGATAACGATCTGGGGCAGGGCGGCCAGCGTATCGAAGACGCGGTTGGCCAGGAACACGAATTCCAGCACGTCCTCCTTCGACATTCCGGCGCGGATTTCCGGATTCAAAAGCCCGGCGGAGAAAAACTTGTCGCCCGCGCCGGTGACCACCACGGCGTGAATTGTCCCGTCCGAACCGATGTCGTCGATGATGCGGCCAAGCAGCGCCATGGAGGCCGGCGTCAGACGGTTGAGATCATCCGGTTGGTCGAGTATGACCGTCGCCACCGGCGGGTTCTTCGCCAGAATAATGTTCGCCATGGGGCTCTCCTGAATTTAGGCGGGCGGCGCCACGGACAGCCGGCCAACCACGCCGTGTTTTTCGACCAGCCCCCCGACCAGCCCGCTGGCCTTGGCGTCTTCGACGAATGCAAGCAGGTAGGCGGCGGCGGCGTCATTGCCCAGCTTGCAGCCGATCGCCTGTTGTACGGTGGTGTATTTGCCGTCCATCACCCGTGATCCGGCCAGTTTCGGGGCGGCCGCATTCAGGGCCGGTCGCAATCCGGCCAGGGCATCCAGCTTGTCGGACACGAACATATCGAACGACGCGTCGATGCCGGTGACGCGCACCAGCTCGGCATGTTTGAGACTGCGGGTCAGATACAGATCATATGCGCTTCTGCCCGACACCGCGATGCGGACGCCGTCCCTGTCCACATCATCCACGGATGTGAAGGGGGAGCCCGCGGGAACCAGATAGGTGGCGTCGATTTCCACATAGGCATTGGAGAATGCAATGGTCCTGGCCCGCGATGGTTCCGCGCCGATCAGGCCGATATCCCAAACATTGTCGCCGGCCGCATCGGCCAACTCGCCCGGGGATTTGAACGGGACATATGTGACGTCCACGCCCAGACGATTGGCGATCTCGCGGGCCATGTCGGCCGCGACGCCTTCGGGATCACCCGCTGAATTGCGCCCCGTAACGAGCAGGGGGTTGCCCATATTGATGGCGGCGCGCAAGACCCCGGTGGGGGCGAGTTCGGTGAAAGCGTCTTCAGTCATCGTGATGTCCCTTAAAAAAAATTCAAGTTTCGGATTTCGCCTTCTGAATTGCGCGCCATACACGTTGTGGGGTGATCGGCTGCGCCACATGGCGAACGCCCATATGCCACAGGGCATCGACCACCGCATTGCCGATGGCCGCCGGGGGGCCGATGGTGCCGGTCTCGCTGCCGCCCTTCACGCCAAGGGCGTTGGACGGGCAGGGAATTTCCTGGAACACGAGGCCGAGATTGCCCGGCATGTCCGACGCGCGCGGCATGGCGTAATCCAGAAAGCTTCCGGTCAGCAGCTGGCCGTTATTGTCATCGTCATAAATCACATGCTCCATCAGGGCCTGTCCGATGCCCTGGGCCAGCCCGCCATGCACCTGTCCTTCGATGATCATCGGGTTGATGATGCGCCCGCAATCGTCCGAGGTAAAATAATCCCGCAGCGTTACAAGGCCGCTTTCGCCGTCTACCATTACCGTGACCAGATGCATGGCCTGGGGGTCATTGGTGTCGATCGGATCATAGAACGCGGTTGCTTCCAGTCCGGGTTCGATAGACCGGTCGAGCGGCAGGTTGGAGCCATGATAGGCGATGTCGGCGATTTCCGTGAAGCCGACGCCCCGGTCGGTGCCCTGCAGGGCAAACCGGCCATCATGGTAATCGATATCTTCCACCGCGCATTCCAGAACATGAGCGGCAAGCTTCGTCGCCTTTTCGATCACGCGCCCCGCCGCTTCGACAATCGCCGCGCCGCCGACCGAGGCCGACCGCGATCCCCAGGTGCCGTTGCCGAACGGAATCTGATCCGTATCGCCTTCTCTCAGCTCGATATCCTCATATGTCAGGCCCAGCGCGTCGGCGGCAATCTGGCTGAATGTGGTGGCGTGGCCCTGGCCGTGGCTATGGCTGCCGACGAACACGGTCACCTTGCCGTCGGAATGGGCGCGCACGATGGCGCTTTCGTAGCCGCCATGCAGACCGCCCCGGGAGGCAAGATTGCGGCTTGGACCCGTGCCTGATTTGTCCAGAAAACACGCCAGCCCGATGCCCATGAGCTTGCCCTCGGCGCGGAGCCTCAATTGTTCTTCCCGCAGCGCCGGATAGTCGGCAATCGCCAGCAGCTTGGCGAACAGCTCCGGCGGATCACCGGAATCATAGGCCCGCCCGAATGGGGTCACATAGGGAAACGACGCCGCCGGAATCAGGTTTCTTTTCCGGATCTCGACCACATCCATGCCCATCTCGCGGGCGCCGTTTTCCAGCAGCCGTTCATTGACCCAGGTCGCCTCGGGTCGGCCCGACCCGCGATAGGCATCGACCGGCACGGTGTTGGTGTAGGCGGCGCGGACCCGGAGCCAGGCCGCCGGCGTGGTGTACAGCCCGGTAACTGTCTGGGGATAGGAATTGCCCGGTATTGACGGCGCGAACTGGCTCAGATACGCGCCGAGCCCGGCGATGGTATCAACCTCGATGGCGAGGATTTTCCCCGATTGGTCGAATGCCATTCGCGCCTTGCTGTGATGGTCGCGCGCCTGGGCGTCGGTGGTGAAGGTCTCGGACCGGCCGGCGGTCCATTTCACCGGGCGGCGGACCAGATTCGATGCCCACACGATGGTCGCCATCTCGCACACATGAACCTTGAGTCCGAACCCGCCGCCCACATCGGGGGCAATGACCCGGATTCGGTGTTCGGGTTCAAACAGCAGATATTTGGCGAGCCAGCGGCGCATGTAATGGGGCGTCTGGCTGGTTGCCCATATGGTGTATTGGCCGGTTGCGGCCTCATAGCTGGACAGGCACGACCGAGGTTCCATGGGACTGCCGGCGACACGCTGGCTCACCAGTGTCATTTCGGTGACATGGTGGGCGGCGGCAAAGGCCGCGCCCGTCGCTTCCTTGTCGCCGCGCTCGATCTCGAACACCAGATTGCTGCCGAATTCCTCATGCAGGACGGGCGCGCTCTCATCAAGCGACCGCGAGACGTCGGTGACCGTGGGCAGCGGGTCGTAATCCACGTCGACGGCCTCGGCTGCGTCCTGCGCCTGATCGCGCGTTTCGGCGATGACGCATGCGACCACATCGCCCACATGGCGCACACGGTCTTTGGCAAACAGGGGGCGCAGCGCCTCGTTCATGGGCCGACCGTCGGAAAACGGCATCGGGTGGACGCAGACCAGTTCGCCCAGCCCCGCCGCTTCCCAATCGGCGGCGGTGAGCACCTTGAGCACGCCTTTCATGGCGGCGGCGCGCGCGGTCGTGATATTGCCGATGGTGGCGTGGGCATGCGGGCTGCGGACGAAGGCCGCGAAAGCCATGCCCGGCAGGGTCATATCGTCGACATAATTGCCGGCCCCGGTCAGAAAACGCTGGTCCTCGCGGCGGCGCAAGGGTTGGCCGAAATACATTCATGAGTTCCGTTGTTGTTGTGACCGGCGGGGCTATTTACACTGCGCGCACGCCGGCCTGTCAAGGCGGCCGCGCCGGGGCGTTGATAATCAGTTAGCCGCGTTATGGGATCACGCATGGAATTGGAAAACGGCGCGCGTATCGGCGTCGATATCGGCGGAACTTTTACCGATCTGGTGTTGAGCGATGGCCGGGGACGAACCTGGTTCGACAAGCGCGCGTCGACCCCTGCCAAGCCCGAAATTGCCGTGCTGGACGGGATAGCCGGCCTGTTGCAAAAGGCGGGGTTGCGGCCCGGGGATCTGTTGGAGGTTCTGCATGGCACGACGGTCGGCTCCAACACCCTGTTGCAGAAAAGCGGCGCGTGCACCGGCCTGATCACCACCAGGGGTTTTCGCGACGTGCTGGAAATCGGCCGGGTGCGCACGCCCGATATGTTCGATCTTCAGTGGGATAAACCCGTGCCCCTGGTTCCGCGCCGGTTGCGCCGGGTCGTGTCGGAACGGATCGCCGCCGATGGCGGCATCGTGCGGCCCCTGGATGAAGGCGAATTGCGAATTGTCGGAAGAGAACTGGCGGCGGCGGGCGTTGAGTCCATCGCCATCTGTTTCATCAACAGTTTTCGCAATCCAGCCCATGAACGGCGCGCCGAGGCCGTGCTGCGGGAATGCTTGCCCGGTCTCGCCATTACGGCGTCGGTTTCGGTGCTGGCCGAAATGCGGGAGTATGAACGAACCTCGACCGCCGTGGTGAATGCCTATGTGCAGCCGGTCCTGCAATCCTATTTGCGGCGTCTCGGCGAAGGTTTGCTGGCCCTTGGCGTTACCGCGCCTCTGCTGGTCAGCGATTCCAATGGCGGTCTGGCCGCCGCCAGAACGGCCCAGGAAAAACCGGTGTTTTTTATTTCGTCGGGCCGGTCCGCCGGCGTGGTCGGTGCGGCCCGACTGGGCCAGGCAGCCGGCGAGGATAATTTGGTGGTGTTCGATATGGGCGGCACCACGGCGTCGGCCTCGCTGGTGCAGAATGGCGAGATTTCCCGCGCCAGCGAATATGAATTTCGCGACGGCATGTCGGCGCCGGCCCGCTTCATCAAGGCCGGCGGCTATATGATGCGGGTGCCGACGGTCGACGTGGCCGAGGTCGGTAGCGGCGGCGGGTCCATTGCCTGGATCGATGATGGCGGGCTGCTGCATGTGGGACCGGTTTCCGCCGGCGCCGATCCGGGACCGGCCTGCTATGGTCAGGGTGGCGACCGGCCGACGGTCAGCGATGCCAATGTCGTGCTGGGCTATCTGCCGGACCGGCTGGCCGGCGGCGAATTGCATCTGGATGTGGATAAGGCGCGGCTGGTGATTGATCGGGATCTGGCGCAACCCCTTGGGCTGTCGGTGGAAGATGCTGCCTACGGCGTGCGTGAGGTGGCCAACGCCAACATGGCCCGCGCATTCCGCGCCGTCAGTATTGAGCGCGGCATCGATCCCCGTGACTTTACCCTGGCGGCGTTCGGCGGCAGTGGGCCGGCGCATGCCTGCGATCTGGCAAGCAGCCTGGATATCACTCGCGTGATGCTGCCTATGATGCCGGGGGTGTTTACCGCACTCGGCATGCTGACCGGCGATGTGGAACGCCATTTCGTGACCGCCATGCCGGGGCGGCTGGACGATCTCGACATGGGTGAATTGACCGGCGCCGTGGCGAGCCTTCGGGCGCTGGCCGAGGCGGCCTTGCGGGACGAGAATTTCGCGGCGGAACAAATGCGTTTCGCCTTCAGTCTGGAACTGTGTTTCGACGGTCAGAATTCTGAACTGCCCGTGCTGTTGCCGGATCCGGTGTCCGGTGCGAGCCATTCCTGGCTGCGCCAGCAGTTCCATGCCGCCTATGAGGCGATGTATCAATATGTCGCCGACGATGTGGTGGAGGTGGTGAATTTGCGGCTTCTGGCCCGTGGCGTGCGGCCCGGAAAACTGGATTTTCAATCCTTGACCGTCACCGATACTGGGGGCGATCAAAGGGAAAGCGATGACCGTCGGGTCTATTTCGGCCGCGATCTGGGGTGGCGGCAGACGCCCATCCTGGATCGGCGAAAATTTGCCGGCGATGCATCCGGTCCCCTGATTCTGGAAAGCGCCGACAGCACGGTGGTGGTGCCGCCCGGCGGGCGTTTGACCGGCGATGGGCTTGGAAATCTGCTGATCGATCTCACCGGGGAAATTGGATAATGGCTTTGGAAATTGATCCCATCACCTTTGCCGTGATCAAGAATGGCCTCGATACCATCGTCGACGACATGGCTTACACGGTGATGCGCACGGCGCGCTCCCCCATCGTGCGTGACGTTCTGGATTATTCCGCCACCATCTGCGACGCCCAGGGCCGCATTCTGGCGCAGGCCAAAACCGTCGCCCTGCATCTGGGCGCGGTGCCCGACGCCATGAGTGTCGTGATGGACGAATATGGCGATGATCTGGTCCCCGGCGATGTGATCATTCTGAACGACCCCTATGCGGGCGGGATGCATCTGCCCGATATCTTCATGTTCAAACCGATTTTTCATGACGGCGCGTTGCGGGGATTTTCGGTCGTCATCGCCCATCACTGCGACGTGGGCGGACGGGTGCCGGGATCGAATGCCTCGGATTCGACCGAGATCTATCAGGAAGGTCTGCGGATCCCGCCGCTGAAGCTGTATGCGGCCGGCATTCCCGACCGGTCTCTACTTGCCTTGATCAAAAAGAATGTCCGCCTGCCCGACATGGTGATCGGCGATCTGCAGGCGCAGCTTGCGACGTGCAATGTGGGCGAACGGGCCTTTGTCAATCTGTTCAGGAAGTACGGAATCGATGCCCTGGGGCAGTATTTCGATGCTCTGCTGGATTATGGCGAACTTCTGACCCGACAGGCCATTCGGGCCTGGCCCAATGGCCGATACCAATTCACCGACTATATCGACGATGACGGTTTTGCGCCGGGGCCGATCCCGATCGTTTGCGTCATCGAGGTTCAGGATGATCATTTGATGGTCGATTTCGACGGCTCGTCGCCGCAGGTCAAGGGCGCCATCAACTGTACCCTGTCCTATACCAAATCTTCGACCTATCTGGGGATTCGCTGCGCCCTGGGGCGCGACGTACCGAACAATGCGGGCGTTTACCGCTGTATCACCATCACCGCGCCCGAGGGATCGATCCTGAATCCGCGACTGCCGGCCCCGGTGGCGGCCCGCGCCCTGACCGGGTATCGGGTGGTGGACGCCGTTCTGGGCGCGATGGCGGGAATCGTGCCGGATCTGGTCATGGCGGCGGGTGAGGGCGGCAATACGGTGGTCTGTTTCGGCGGCTATGAAGCGGGTAGCCAGACGCCGTTTATTCTGGTCGACATGATCAACGGCGCCTGGGGTGGACGTGCCGGCAAGGACGGCATCGAAGGTGTCACCAACCCGTCGCAGAACATGTCGAACATGCCGGTGGAAACCCTGGAGGCGCGCTATCCCATCCGCATCGAGGAATATGGTCTGCGCGAGGATTCGTGCGGGCCCGGTGAACATCGCGGCGGGCTGGGTCTGGTGCGGCAATATCGGCTTTTAGCCGATGAGGCGGTGCTGCAGCTTCGCGCCGACCGCGCAGTCAACCCGCCCTACGGCCTGTTCGGCGGCGGTCCGGCGGCGCCCAGCCGCAACATCCTGAACCCGGATGGGCGGGCCGAGGAATTGCCCAGCAAATTGACCCGCACGCTCCACGCCGGAGACGTGATCCGCCATGAACAGGCTGGCGGCGGCGGTTATGGCGATCCTCTGCGCCGGGATCCGGATCGGGTGGCGGCGGATGTGGCAAACGAGAAAATCAGCCGCGACTTCGCCGAACGGAAATTCGGCGTGATCCTGTCGCCGGACGGATTTCAACCCGATCTGGCGGCCAGCGAAGCGTGCCGAAAACGGCGTCGGGATGCCGTCGAATGAGCGTGTTTCCGGATTTCCCCTGACCCCCGAGGCGGGTTAGGATTGGCCAACAATAGCAAACGGGAGGCTGAGATGTTTTTGCGGAATTGCTGGTATGTGGCGGCCTGGGATGATGAAATCGGCGGTGAAACCCCGTTGGCGCGCATGATTCTGGGCGAACCGGTCGTGTTGTTCCGTGACTCGGTGGGCAAGGCGGCGGCGCTGGAAGACCGCTGCTGCCACCGGCACCTGCCGCTTTCCCTCGGCAAGGTGGTGGGCGATGTGGTTCAGTGCGGCTATCACGGGCTTGAGTTCGACGCCGCCGGGGAATGCGTCAACGTCCCGGGCCAGAAAGCCATCCCGCCGGGCGCGACCATCGATTCCTACCCCGTGGTTGAGCGCTGGGGCTGGGTGTGGATCTGGATGGGCGACCCCTCGCTGGCCGACGATACGCTTATTCCCGACTGGTGGTGGGTGGATCATCCCGACTGGAAGACGACCCGGGGCAATGGCGGCAATCCACTCAAGGTCAAATGCAATTATCAGCTGATCACCGATAACCTGCTCGATCTTTCCCACCTCCCCTATGTGCATCCGGATACGCTCGGGGCTGATTCCATTCTCGATCATCCCGTCAGGACCGAACGCAATGAGAACGGCGTCTTGATGACAAGGTTGATTCCGGACCGGCCGCCGGCGCCGTTCTTCAAGATGGCGGGAGGGTTCACCGGCAATGTGGACCGGCGTCAGAACGTGGTCGCGACCATCCCGAGCCATTGCGATGTGGATGTGGCCACGGATGAGGTCGGGTCCGGCGTGCTTGAATATGGCGGCCCGCCGCAGGGCGCGGCGCTGCATGCATTGATCACCTCGACGCCGGAAACCGAGACCACCTCATTCATGTTCTATGCCCACCCGCGATTCTTCGGCAAGGACGATCCGAAGATGGACGAAATATTCCGCAATGATTTCACCCGCATCTTCCTGGAAGACGTGGTGGTGATGGAAAAGCAGCAGGAGATGATGTCCCGTATGCCGGATGCGCCGCGGATCGACATCAATGTGGACGCGCCCACGATTGCGTTCCAAACGATCCTGAATGAACACATCGCCGCCGAACAGGGCGACATATAAGGAACCGGTCATAGGCCGTTTTCAGCCCTAAGGGGGGGCAGAGTCCGCATGCTCACGACACAAGACGTCCTCGACCAGATAGAACAAATTCACGCGGAAAAACCCATGTACGGCCATCCGCTGTGGACCGGCATGGTGGAAAACAGTTTCAACCTGGAACAGGTGCGATATCTCTGCAAACAGCATGGCGGCATTCCGCTGCACAACCAAAAATATCACGGTCGGCTCTATGTCATCTGCCCCGATCCGGACTGGCGCGAGTTGATCGCCGAAGTGGTCTACGAGGAATCCACCGGGCGCATGTATTCGGACGGCGTTTCGCACCACAAGCTCTATCTCAATTACGCCAAGTCCTTGGGGCTGAAGCCCGAGGAAATGTACGATCCGCCCTATTGTCCGGGCGTGGTCGCCTTCCAGGCCTATTTCGAGATGATCTGCGCCAAGTCGTTTCTCGAAGGGGTGTCGGCCCATATGCTTGCCGGCGAGGCTGCCATTCCCGGCCTTTATGGCCGCATCGCCACCCAGTTGCAGGCAAAATTCGATCTGTCCGATGAAGGCGTCAAGTACTGGGTCGTCCATGACAGCGCCGACGAAGAACATTCCGGCGTCGGCACGAAACTGCTCGACCAGTTCGCCACCACCGAAGAAGACCGCCGGCTGGTGCTCAAAACCACGCGGCAGATGATCGACATACAGCATCTGATGTATGACGACATTTATCGCGGCGTGCTGGAACTGGCGGGCGTGGCGGCGGCGTAACGCCATACATCCCGCTCATTAATCATGGCAGGTCTGGGGAATGCCGGGCTTGATCTATCTTAATTCCACAGGAGCAACGTTACCGGCCAAAAGCAGGGCATTATTCAAGTAATATTAAGATAAATACCGGTATATAGGGTGGTGTGAGCCATGCCGTGGCCCACGATAACCGGTGGTTTCAGACATGCGACCCGATCTGATTTATCAATATTTCGCCAATTTTAAACGCTGGATGAATTGGCGCCGGGCTTCATTGATGATCGTCGTCTTTTTGGCGGCGGAATCTGCCGTTCTTATTCCGGCTTACTTTAGTCTCGAGCGGGATGCCCTGGATCGGCTGGGCGTTATTGGAAAAGCGACAATTTCATCGACGCTTCTCTCTCATTCCCATGCAAGTGATCGGGATATGCTGCTGCGTGCGGCGGTGATGGTGCGTCACTCAATCGTGCGTGGTGGGGCGATCTATCGGGCAGATGGGCGGCTTGTCGGAACATTCGGTGAGCGTACGTCCCTTGCGGTCGATGATGCCGAAGGCCACAAATATCATGCTTCGGAAAAACGTTTTGAAATTGTCCAGTCTCTGACGCAGGCGGGATTGCCGCTGATCGTCGTCAGCCGTCTGGATTCCGGGGAATTGCCACGAGCATTATACGGTCCCCTGAAAAGGACGGCGGCGGTCGTGCTGGCATTCGTCATTGCGCTGATGATCACCGGCATCGCCATCCTGCAACGGAGGTCGTCGGAAAAACGCTCGGAACGGGAATTGCAGGAACGCGAAAAACGTATGACTGCCGTGGTCGAGTATTCGCCATCCGCAATTTACCTGAAGGACATGAGCGGCCGCATGCTGATGGTGAACAAGGAGTATGAAAATCTCAACGGGGTTTCCAGAGAGCAGGTTCTCGGCAAAACCGTTGGTGAAATATTCCCGGAAGGCGCGGCGGAATCCATGTCCGCCCAGGACCGGAAGATTATCGAAACCAGGACGGTTATCCGGCAGCTTCATGAATATATCGGTCCGGATGGAAAATTGCGGACGGTCTCGCAAACGAAATTCCCCATTATGGATGATGATGGGGACATCGCGCTGATCGGCGGAATTGGGTCGGATGTCACGGAGCGTCAGGATTTCCAGAAAGCGCTGGTTGAAAGCGAACGGCGTTATCGACAGTTGTTCGAATCCATGCCCGGCGCGGTTTACATACAGGTCGATAATCGGATTGTTTTCGCCAATTTCGCCGCACAAAATATGTTTAGGGCCCAGAGCGCCGATGACCTTCTCGGCTTGCCCTCAACCGATCTGTTTCATCCCGATCATCGTGAAAAAATATGGCAACGCCGAAAATCCCGCCGGCCGACGGATGGCACCCTGCCATTTATCGAGGTCGCGCATTTGCGTCTCGACGGGTCGACCTTCGAAGGCGAAACCGCCGGTACAAAAATTGTCTGGGAAGGAAATTCGGCCACTCTCGTCGAAATTCGCGACATTACCGACCGCAAATTCGCGGAACGGATCGCCCAGAAGAACCAGGACCAATACCGCCAATTCATGGAATTGATGCCCGACGCGGTCTTTGTTCACTGCAATGACAAGGTGGTGTTCGCGAACCCGGCAACCGCCAAAATGTTTGGCGTCGGCACAGCCGTAGACATGATCGGCAGACCGGCGCTTAAACTGGTCCATCCTGATGACCTAGAAAAAATCCGCGCCCGAATGACCAATATCGACAACGGCGAAACCATGACGGACGGTGTGGAAAATCAATATGTCCGCGCTGATGGCGCGGTGTTTCA
The DNA here is from genome assembly GCA_937916005.1 of uncultured Rhodospirillaceae bacterium. Lineage (GTDB taxonomy): Bacteria > Pseudomonadota > Alphaproteobacteria > MPNO01 > MPNO01 > CALGIA01. The sequence continues at coordinate 1,629 of CALGIA010000317.1, read as the reverse complement.
GGGAGAAGGCCGGTCGAGTCGTATTACCTGGAATAACGAGCCCGCCCATCTTGTCGTCATTCGCGATATTTCAGAACGCAAGGAAATCGAGGCCGCGCTGGAAGACGCCAAGACCGCGGCGGAAACATCGAACCGGACAAAATCCGAGTTCCTGGCCAATATGAGTCATGAATTGCGGACGCCGCTCAACGCGGTCATTGGTTTTTCTGAAATTTTCATGCAGCAGATGATGGGGCCGCTGGGCAATGAAAAATATCAGGATTATGCGACCGATATTCACAATAGCGGCAAACATCTGCTCAACCTGATCAATGATATTCTGGATATATCGAAAATCGAATCTGGCGAATCTAGCCTGTTCGAAGAAGATGTTGATGTTGCGGGAGTTATCGACGGCGCGATGCGCCTGTTGGCCCCGCGGTCGGAAACCAGCCATGTCACGATCACCGCCGACGTGGAATCCGGTCTGCCGCCATTATGTGCCGACGAACGCAAGCTCAAGCAAATTCTCATCAACCTGCTGTCCAATGCGGTCAAGTTCTCGAATGACGGCGGTGAAGTGATCGTCCGGGTCTGGTCGCCCAAGGATGGTGGATTCGTCTTTCAAGTGGAGGATTCCGGGATCGGGATCGCGCTTCAGGACATTCCGAAGGCCCTGGCGCCGTTCCAGCAAATCGATAGCGATCTCAACCGAAGCTATGAAGGGACGGGCCTGGGATTGCCCCTGACCAAGTCCCTGGTGGAGCTCCACGGCGGTTCCCTGAACCTGGACAGTACAATCGGGGTCGGGACCACGGTCACCGTTCGCTTCCCGGCGTCGCGCGTTGGCGGTGTGCCCGAGAATATGGACCTTATGAAATTGAAACTCGGCGGCGCGGCCTGATTTCCCCGATCAATCCCGCCCATCCCCCTCCGTGACCATAAATATCGAATATTTTGAAGTTCCGACCAAAATTTCGAAATTTCTTGACAGATGTCCGACCTTCCCGTTTGCTGCTCCTGATGAGCTTCCCTGATTACACCGTCATCTCGTGGGGTTATCAAGGTTGCGAATAATAATCGATGGATGGGGGAGGCTCGACAATGATCAATGCCGCAATTGTGGGACTCGGTTGGTGGGGCAAGACCCTGGTGGAATCGGTGGCCGAGGGCAGCGACGATATTCGCTTTGTCGCCGGCGCGACCCGTACCAGAACGCCCGAGGTGGAGGAATTCGCCAGGGCCCAGAACTTTGAATTGCGCCAAAGCTACGACGATCTTCTGACCGATGATGGAATCGACGCCGTGGTGCTGGCCACGCCCCATTCCATGCATACGGATCAGATCATCGCCGCGTCGGCGGCCGGCAAGCATGTGTTCTGCGAAAAGCCGTTCGCGCTCAGCAAGGCGGATGCCGCCGCCGCCGTGGCCGCAACGGAAAAGGCCGGGGTGACCTTGGGGCTTGGTTATAACCGGCGTCTGCACCCCGAAATGAACAAGCTGCGGGCCATGATCAGGTCCGGTGATCTCGGCACGATCCTGCATGTGGAAGCCACCATGACCTTCCCCAATGCGCTCTATCTGAAGCCGGATCAATGGCGCGCCGACAAAACCGAAACCCCCTGCGGCGGATTGATGCCCATGGGCGTT
>CALGIA010000316.1 GCA_937916005.1 uncultured Rhodospirillaceae bacterium | reverse complement strand
GCTATAGTGTGGAAGGTCAGGTGTTCTTCGCCTCGGCCGACGCCTTCACGGCGTCATTCGATTTCAGGGAAGCGCTGGAGCGGGTGACGATCGACGTCGGCCGCGCCCACATCTGGGACATTTCCAGCGTCGCCGCGCTCGACATGATCGTGCTCAAGTTCCGCCGCGAGGGGGCGGCGGTCGACATCGTCGGCATGAACGAGGCCAGCGAGACCATCGTCGACAAGCTGGCTATCCACGACAGGCCCGGCGCGCTCGAACGGCTCATGGGTCATTAGGGAGGCAACAATGAAAAAGCTCATCGCCCTCGTCGACAGCTCGATCTATGCGCAGAGCGTCTGCGACCATGCGGCCTGGATCGCGCAGCGAACCGGAGCTGCGGTCGAGCTCATGCACGTCATCGGCCGGGCCGAGACGGCGGATGCCCCGGCCAATCTGAGCGGAAACATCACTCTGGGCGCGCGCACGGCGTTGCTCGAGGAGTTGAGCGCGCTCGATGAGCAGCGGGCCAAACTCTCGCAGAAGCACGGCCGGGCGATCCTCGACGATGCGCGGGCAAGCATCGAAGCGGCGGGCGTCGCGGCGGTGACGGTGCGTCTGAGGATCGGCGACTTCGTCGAGACGGTCGCCGAAAGCGAGGCCGATGCCGACATGGTGGTGATCGGCAAGCGCGGCGAGGCGGCCGATTTCGCCAGGCTGCATCTTGGCTCGAACCTCGAGCGCGTCGTGCGCTCCAGCCGCAAGCCGGTGTTCGTCGCGGCGCGCGCCTTCCAGCCGATCGAACGCTTCCTGATCGCCTATGATGGCGGCGCCAGCAGCATGAAGGCGGTCGACCATGTCGCCCGCGATCCGCTGTTCGCCGGCCTGCAGTGCCGCCTGCTGATGGCGGGTGCGGATACGCCGGAAACCCGCAGGCGGCTGGACGAGGCGCGGGCGCTGCTGAAGGCGGGCGGTCACGATGTCGAAGCCGATATCGTGGGCGGCGACGCCGCTGCGGTGATCGCGGGCGCCGTCGAGGCCGGCGGCATCGACCTGCTCGTCATGGGCGCCTACGGCCACTCGCGCATCCGCAGCCTGATCATCGGCTCCACGACCACCGAGATGGTCCGCGAGTGCAAGATCCCCATCGTCTTTTTCCGCTGAAGGAAAATCGCGCCCGCCGCCGACCGCCATAAGACGGCGCGTCACTCCGGCAGGCCGGCCAGGCGGAGACCATCGAGCAAATAATCCAGGGTCTCCGGATCGGTGATCCGCCAAATGTCGCGGGCGGCGCCGATCCCGTATGTCGGATTTAGCTGTCTTAGAGATTCGATGGCCTGGCGCGCTTCGTCGCCCCGGCCGGCGTGCGCGAGCGAGGCTGCGAACAGGACCCAGCGCGAGGTCTGCATGTTGGGCTGGCGCAGCGACTGCCGCGCCCATTCGACCGCTTCCTCCACCCGCCGCTGGAACAAATACGCCTCGCTCATGCGGACCATGAACTGGCCGAACGCCGGATCGTGTGGGCTCAGCCTCATCGCCGCCTCGATGTGCGGGATCCCCTCTTCGGGCCGCATGCCCCAGATCAAGGTCCAGCCGAGCGAGTAGTGGGCATGGGCGTAGCTCGGATTGAGACTGGTGGCCGCTTCGAGCTCGCTGATCGCGGCCGCGTTGTCGCCTCTTAAATTATAGGCGCGACCAAGCGCCACATGGCAGAACGCATCAAGATCGTCGTGATCGACGGCGCTTCGTCCAAACGCGATCATCCGCTCCCTCATGCCGTCCCGCGATTCGGCGTAACCGCTGCTGACCTGGAAGAAACAGGCTTCCGCGGCGCCGGCATAGGCGACCGCGAGCGACGGCGCCTCCTCAATGGCTTGAAGAAACAGGTTCAACGCCTCTTCGAGGTCTTCGCGGGAACGCCGGTACAGGTGCCACATGCCGCGCTGATAGACGTCCCATGCGTGCAGGCTTTGCAGTGATTTGGCCCGCGCCCGTTCCTGTTCCGCGCGGCCGAGTTCGGGCTCGATCGCGCCGACGACAGTGTCGGTGATCTCGTCCTGAACGTCGAAGATATCCTGCAGTTCCCGGTCATACCGTTCGGCCCAGACATGGTTGCCGGTCACGCCATCAATCAGCTGGGCGGTGATCCGCAGCCGGTTGCCGGATTTGCGCACGCTGCCTTCCAGGACATAACCGACGCCGAGGTCCTTTGCGACCGCCTGCACGTCGACCGCCTGCCCTTTGAAGGTAAACGTGGTGTTGCGGGCGATGACGAAGAAGGAACGGATACGTGATAGCGCGGTGATGATATCTTCGGTGAGACCATCGGCGAAATATTCCTGCTCGGGATCGCCCGACATATTGGCGAACGGCAGCACGGCGATTGACGGCTTGTCCGGCAGCGCCTGCACAATATTCACGCCACCGCGTGGTTGCGCCGGGCCGGTTTCATCGCGCGCGCGGTACACCCGGACCAGCCGTGAGATATTTTTGACCGCCTGTTCGCCCAGATCGTCGAAGGTCGCGTTGAGCTTGCCTTCGACATGGTCGTAGACGGTACTCGAGACATAGACCTCGCCGGCGCCGCATAACCCTTCGAGACGGGCGGCCACATTTACTCCGTCGCCGTGAATATCGTCGCCCTCGATAATCACGTCGCCCAGATTGACGCCGACCCGGAACTCCACCCGTTGGTTCAGGGGCAATTCCGCGCTGTAGCCGGCGGTAGCCGACTGGATGGCGAGCGCGTTGCGCACCGCGTCCACGGCGCTCGGAAACTCGACCAGTATGCCGTCTCCGGTGGTCTTGACGATACGTCCTCCATCGGCCGCGATCCGGGGGTTGATCAGCTCGGTGTGCAGCAACCGCAAACGCGCGCGGGTGCCTTCCTCATCAGCTTCGATCAAGCGGGAATAGCCAACCACATCAGCGGCGAGGATCGCCGCGAGCCTTCTTTGGACGCGTTCTTCGGCCATGTGATGTGACTACTTTCAGAGCAACCGTCGGGCGGGATTGTATGGGCGGCAGACGAGGGAGTCCATCGGGACCAATGTCGCCCGTTGGTCAGAACCGCCGCTATGGCGCAAGACCGATGGGTGCTATATCAATGTGACACGGCACCCGTAGTTCAACTGGATAGAATACCGGACTTCGAATCCGGGGGTTGGGGGTTCGAATCCCTCCGGGTGCACCAATTTTCCTCATA
>CALGIA010000315.1 GCA_937916005.1 uncultured Rhodospirillaceae bacterium | reverse complement strand
GCGCGGCAGAAAAAACCAGCGCATCATGGAATCGAACATGGTGAGCGCGGCAAGGATCGCGAGACCGGTAAACCCGATCGTCGCGATCCACCTTGTCCAGATGTCGATCCGGCGTTCCTGTTGGTCGAGTGTACTCATCGATAATACTGCGGAATTTATCCGCGAAGTTCCGCCAGTGTCTTCTTGTACAGATCGAACACCTTTTGGCCGTTCCTGGTTTTCTTGATCCACCAATTGTGGACGTCGGCCGAATCCTGTTCATAGCGTTTCAGCAAGGCCGCTGTCTCGGGCACGAATTTAATCCGGCCTTCCTTGATCTGTTTGTCGCGAATGGAGGCCGTGACCGTGTCATATGCGGCGCCGCCCCGTTTCGCCATCTTCATGCCGCCATGTCTGGAAAATGCAGCCTTGGCCTTGCCCGATAGCTTGTTCCAGGTCTTCTTGTTCATCAGCAGAATGAAGGGGATCGTCCCCACCGATACCTCATGCGCGTGGGATACCAGCGACAGTGACTTGAATGTCCGCATGCCGGTCCAGCCCTGAATCACGCCGTCGATCACGCCGCGATTGAGTGCCTCGTTCATCTTGGTCGACGCCATGGTCTGGGGCGCCGCGCCGAAATTCTTCACCCAGCGGGCATGTACCGAGCCCACGCTGCGCACCTTGCGGTTCTTGAGATCATAGAGTGACGTGATCGGAATTCGCGAAAACACGTTGCTTGCCGCGCTGGTCCACATCCCGATCGGGTGAGTGTCGTTGAAACCGTCGGAAAGACCCGCATCGACAATACGCTGGGCCGCGACCGAACTCTCGTATCCTGTTTTCGCCATGAAAGGCAGTTCGAAAACATGGAGCTGGGGAAATTGGCCGGCGGTGTAACCCGGCAGCACCCAGGTGATATCGGCAACGCCGTTTTTCACCAACTCATACTGCTTGAACGGGCTGCGCCCCAACGAGCCGCCCCAATAGCCGTGCAGATCAACTTCGGCGCCGAGTTCCTTGCTGACTTCCGCCATCCACGGTTTGATGACTTTCGCGACGCCAACGCTTTTGGCCGGAACGAACGTGCCGATCTTGATTTCCATACCCGCGGCATTGGCTGTGCCGGTGATTCCCATGGCCATAATGACCGATGCGGCGACGAGAGTTTGTTTGAGCATATCTTCCACCTGTGTAATTGGCCCACGCCGCGCTGAATTTGTGATGGCGCAGCGGATTGATGCCGTTAACCCTATCGGATTTCCGTTCCATGGCAACCCGGAATATTCTCTTTGGGCCATTTGGTTTTGCCGCTGGACCGGTGATAGACTGAAAAAAACGGATCGACGAAAGGAAATGGAAATGGCTGAGACCGAAGTTCTTTCACGGACTGATACGGCTGGGGGATTGTCGGTAACCCGTGGGGTGCACCATCTTGCCCTGACCACGGAAGATATGAAAGCCACCACCGAGTTCCTTGTCCGGGTTGTCGGCATGCCGCTGGTGCATGCCATGACTGTGCCGCCGGGCGTTGGGGTGGGGCCGGGGAATCGCGGCAATCCGCCTTATGAAGAAATTCGTCATTATTTTTTCGACATGGGCAATGACAGCCTGTTGGCGTATTTCGAAATTCCCAGGAACGAAAAAAAGCAATCCGATCGGGATGATATCGGCGGCATGCAACATGTCGCCTTTACGGTGACCGTCGAACGCTTCACTGAAATCCAGTCCCGGCTGACCGAACACGGCGTCGAATTCGACGGGCCGGTCGATATTCTGCCCGGGCTGCAATCGATCTATTTTTATGACCCGAGTGGAATTCGCCTTGAAGCCTGCTGTCAGCCCAAGGCGGGAGAAGCGCCGGGCGTTGTCGGGTCGGTGTTGCAAAGCGCCGCGACCGCGCGGCTCGAGCTCGAGACCCTCGACGCGGATGAAGCCTGGGTCGCCGAAATGACGAGTAATCTTTCCGGTTAGAGCCTTAATCCGAGCTGCTGCTATGCACCCGATCCAGAAGCAGCATCAGCGTTGCGCGTTCTTCGTCCGATAGGCGGTGGGCGATGTCCTCTTCGTGCTGAAGGGCGATTTCCTTCAACTGGACAAGCAGCTTCGCGCCTTCCGTGGTCAATCTGAGTGCATGGGAGCGGCGGTCCTGGGCCGAAACCTCGCGGACGACGAGATCCCGGCTTTCCAACCGGTCAATGATCTGGACCAGGGTTGACCGGTCAAAACGCAGCGCCTCGGCAACCGAGCTCTGGCTGATGCCGGGATTGCTTTCAATCAGCAGAAGGGTTCCGAATTACGGGGCGGAAATGCTCAACTTGCCCATGGTGGTGCTGTAATGCTGGAACACGGTTACCTGGGCGCAACGCAGATGGTATCCGATCAAATCGGGCAGCATTCCCATATTGATCGGCGGCCCGGATTTGGCCGAGCGCTTGGATTTTTCCTTTGCGCCCGCGCCGCCCTTGGCGGGTTGTCCCGGTGGCTCTGCGTCGGCCATGAAATGTTCCTTATGGGGAATGGCGGCGGTGTGCTTTGCCTATTCCACCGTGACCTTGAGATCGCCGACCCCATCGATATGCACTTCGATGACGTCACCCGACACCACCGCGCCCACACCTTCCGGCGTTCCCGTATAGATCAGGTCACCGGACTGCAACTCCACCAGCCCGGAAAGATAGGCGATGCTTTCCGGCACGTTCCAGATCATGTCGGAAATATCGCCGGTCTGGCGTTCCTTGCCATTGACCTTGAGCCAGATTGTTCCCTTGTCGGGATGGCCTATTTTTGAGGCCGGGACAATCGTGCCGCAGGGCGCGGATTTGTCGAACCCCTTGCCCATGTCCCAGGGGCGGCCTTTGTCGCGCGCGGCGCCTTGAAGGTCGCGGCGCGTCATGTCGAGGCCCAGGCCATAGCCGAAGATATGGTCATTGGCCGAAGTTTCCGGAATGTCCTTGCCGCCCTTGCCGATGGCGACCACAAGCTCGCCCTCATAATGAAAATCAGAGGTCTTGGGCGGGTAGGGGATCGTTGTGTCGTCGCCCGGCACCACGGCGTCGGAGGGTTTCAGAAAGAAAAACGGCGGCTCGCGCAGATCGGAGCCCATTTCCAGCGCATGGGCGGCATAGTTGCGGCCAATGCAATAGATGCGGCGGACGGGAAAACGGTCCGCGCTGTCGGCGACCGGAACGCTGGGAAGTTCCCAGCCATCAATGACATAACCCATAAAACTAGTGATCCCTTGGATTGGAGTGTTTCGGAAAGCGACCTACCTACCACCGACGGTCCCGAGTGGCCAGTGTGCAGCCCCGAAAATCCCGCGACTGATTGCAAATTCGTGATCAGGCGGCCCGCGCGGCTATGTCGGGCAGGGTCAGGCCGAGCTTGCCTTCGACCAGTTCCCGGGCCCGTTCGATATAGTCATCGCGCATTTCATCATTGGTACGGAGCTTGATGCCCCATTTGCGGAAGATCTCGTTGTTCTTGGAGTCCGAGGATCCGAAAAACGCCGGCATTTCCGGGAAGATCTTGTTCAGCGCGTCCTGAACCTGCTGGCGTTGGCCTTCTTCCTCGATCAGGTCCGAGCAGAAATCCTCGCCGAACTGACAGTGAAAGCGTTCCTCGGGCATGGTCATGCGGGCCAGGTTCCTGAGCGGATGAAACGTGCAGTGCAGTAAATCTTCCACCTGGAGTATTTCCGCCAAATCGCCGACCAGCTTCAGGACGCAGAATTCGGCCCAACTCGTCATGGGAAATCCCATGATGCTGAGCGGTTGCTTGCCGTCGGTGCGCGGAACCAGATCGTCATGGGGGATGCCGATCGCCTCGCCGAGTTCGGCAAAGCGCAAATGATGACCGTATTCCTCCATGGCGACCCGGCAGGTGAGCCATTTCGCATGGGGCGTGGGGGCCAGCGCGATCGCCGGTTCGTCGAAGACCTGCGATCCGTAAAGCTCGTTTATCGCGTGGCTTTGAACGATTTTCTGGATCGCTACCCGGAATTCTTCCGGCTGTTGCATGAATTCTTCGACGGTTTTGACTTGAGTCTGTTCTTCATTTGTCATCGCGCCCTCCTTAAATTTTGGGGTCGGTATTGAATATTTCCAGATCGGTTACCAGTTCGGCGAAATCGCCGCGCAGCTCCATGTCCACGGTGCGGGCCAGGGTGTCGCTGTCCCACTCATCGCCCACGGCAACGATATTGGCTATCGGCCTCGGCTGGGAAAACAGCATGACCTCCCGGCCGCGCACGCCGAACAGCTGTCCGCTGACATCCTGCGCCGCCGGCGAACATAAATACCCGACAAGATTGCCCACATGGGTCGCGGGCACGGTCAATCCGCGCTCCTTATAGGCCGCCTGTTCGTCATTGGCCGGTTCGATCATCTCGGTCACCCTTGTATGGGCAAACGGCGCGACCGCGTTGCAGGTAATGCCCGACCGCATCATGTCGAGGGCGGTAATCCGCATCAGCGAGGTCAGCCCGCCCTTGGCGCTGGCGTAGGACGCCTGGCCGTAATTGCCGTAAAAGGCCGCCGTCGAAACCAGATTTATGATGCGGCCCCATGTGTATTTTCGGCCTTCGGTTCCGTTTTCGGTTCCATCTTCGGTTCCATCTTCGGTTCCGCGACCGGCCTTGGATTGTTCACGCATGATCGGCGTGGCCGCCCCGATGAGATAATAGGCCGCCGAAAGATTGTTGCGGATCACAGTGTCCCAGTCGTCCACGCTGGGTTTGAAGATCAGGGTATCGCGCAAAATTGCAGCGTTGTTCACGACAATATCGATGCCGCCGAACTCCTCCATGGCGAGATCCACAGCTTCCCGAGCGGCGGCCGGCACGGACATGTCACTGGTATAGGCCCGGGCCTGTTCGCCAAGCTTGCCGGCGACTTCCTGCGCTACCGACGGGTCGGGGTCGCGGCCATCGATGTCGCAGCCGTTATCGGCGATGATCACGGACGCGCCCCGCGCGGCCAGCATCTCGCTGATCGCCAGGCCGATACCACGCGCGCCGCCGGTGATGATCGCGACGCGGCCTTCGAGGGCATTTGTATCGCTCATTGTGGGCTCTCCAAACTCGCTTTGTCAGCTTCGGTATAGAACGCATCGGCATGAATGTCTTCCCGCCTCGCGCCACGGTCAAGCATCATGGCGGTCGCCGCCTCGACCATGGGCGGCGGTCCGGCGAGATAGGCCTTGCATCCGTCGAGATCGGTAAAATCCGCCGCCACGGCCTCATGAAGGAACCCAACCCGTCGCCCGCTCGCTCCCGGCCCCGCTTCAGACAGTACCGGCACGAATTTCAGATTGGAATGGGTTTCGTGCAGGGCCTTGAAATGGTCCTCCAGATATAGATCCCGTTCACCGCGCACGCCGACATAAAGATGAATGTCCTGCGCCATGCCCAAATTCAGCGCGCGTTCTACCATGGATTTGATCGGTGCGAGACCGGATCCCCCAGCAAGGGCGATAATCGGTCCGCGATGGGCCTCACGCAGCCAGGATGTCCCGTACGGGCCTTCCACCAGAACCTCGTCTCCCGTCGAAAGAGAATGGGCAACATAGGCGCTTGATGCGCCGCCCGGCACATGGCGGACATGGAATTCGAGCTCCGTTTCCTCCGGTGTGTTGGCCATGGAGTAGTCGCGTGCATCCTGGCCTGAAAATGTCAGGCTGCAATATTGTCCGGCGGAAAAGCTGAACGGTCCCCCCGACCGGATTTCCAGCCGGACGCGTTTGATGTCGTGGGTCATGTCATCCAGCGCGGTCACGCGGCACATCATGCGGCGGACCGGATGGACAATGGTTTCGTCTTCACCCAGCCAGGCGATCTCGGCATTTTCCCAAGGGACCGACCGGCAGGCAAGAACCAGCCCGGAGGCTTTTTCCTCCTGGGTCAGGGCGAATTCCGAATAAGGCGACATCTCCACATCACCCGAAATCAGCCGTGATTTGCAGGCGCCGCAATTTCCCGACCGGCATCCGTGCGGGTAGGGAACCCCCTGGCTGATCGCGGCATCCAGGATCGTCTGGCCCACTTCCACCGTGACCGGTTTGTCCCACCCCGCGATCTTGACCGAATAATTCATGGTTAGCACTCTCGGCTTATTGATTCCGGTCGTAATAATCAGGGATCGAAAAATTGGTGATCCGGAAGTTATACGGGCAGGTCAGCTTGCTCCATTGATTCTTGAACCCGGCAAAACACGCGGCGCCGGAAATCTTGATGTTGAAAACTTCCGCGCATTTATCGTTGAGATATATGGGCACCGAGCGGCGGGCGATCGATCCAACGGTCTTGTTACTGTAGGGCGGCATTCCCGGCGCCAGTTGAACGACGTAATCCACTTGAATTTTCGAGTTGGCGCCGGGTGGTGTTTTGCCGCCTTCGCGGGTCGCCACGAGTTCCACCGAACACCCCGCATAGCCGAAATCGAACAAACGGAAAATATCGCGAAAGACCGGCAAATTGAGGGCATAGCGGTCTTCCACATGCCCGATTCCAAAAGAAATATCGGATTTATCCTGCGCCGCGGCGGGGCTTCCGGTCGCCGTGATCAATGCCAACGCGGTGAGGGCGCATATCAGATCGCGCGTCATTCGCTATCCTTTTGGGGCACCGGTTTTTTCGGTTTGGATTGTGACGGAATACTCTGCATCCCTTCCTCGGCCACGGTGTATTTTATATAGGTCATGATCGGATATAGCGCTGAAAACAGCGCCAGGGCGATTCCGTATGCGCCTTCGCGCCGGCCCTTGCGGGAGATATATGATTTGAAACCACGCGAAAATATCCGTCGCAATGACGACCGCAGCCGGGGCGCCTCGCCGTTCTCCCGGGCCTGGATCGCGGCAAGGGTGGAATAGCGGTTCAACCTGTCAAACATATCGCCGATGTTTTCATATACATAATGGTTGATCCGTTCTTCCAGAAGGTGCGCTTCACCTTCCATCTGGATTGCCGGGTGGACCCGTTGGCGGCCCCAGATCTTGGCGCCGCGCGAAAACAGGGCGTTTTTCTGGTTGACCCCGTTATAGGCGCCCCAGCCATAGGTCACGAGGCGGCTTCCCACATAGTTGTTGAACTTGATGCCGAAATATCCGGGCGCTGCGCCGGGCAGAACTTCACTGATTTCGCGGGCCAGTTCCGGCGTGACTCTTTCGTCGGCGTCGATTTCCAGAATCCAGTCGCTGGAACATGCCGCGATACCCGAATTCCGCCGGTCACCCTCGATTTCCCAGGTGCCCTCGACAATCTTCGCCCCGGTCGCTTCAGCGATTTCCCTGGACCCATCCGTCGAACGGTCGAGAACCACGACGATTTCATCGACGAACGACAAGGTGCTCAGACAGGCGGACAGCTGTTCTTCCTCGTTCCGGATAACGATGAGGGCGGAAAGCGTCATCGTGCTATCCTCTTTCCTGGCCCAAATCCAGACATGCCTGGTCTTTCCATCTGATAATTCATCAGCCTCAGAATTAAGCGGCCCGGCGCGGCTTGGCAATTGCTTGTTTCGCGATCCTGCGCCATTTGCGCTATAATGGCGCGGCTGGCTGATTGAACTGAAGGGGCGACGCCATGGCTGATGAACTATTTCCGATCGGTGATCCGGACAAGATCCATGGCTATCACGCCCATGTCTATTACGATGAAGCCACGCGGGAGACGGCCGCGCGGCTACGCACTCTGGCCTGGTCCAGCTTCGATGTGAAGATGGGGCGGTTCCGCGACAGGGCCGTTGGCCCCCATCCCGAACCCATGTACGAGATCGTGTTCAAGGCCGATCTGTTTCCCGTAATCGTCCCCTGGCTGATGACCCATCGCGACGGATTGACCATTTTGGTGCATCCGGAATCCGGAAATGCCTATGACGATCATGCCAATTGGCCGCTTTGGCTGGGAAAATCCCTGGATTTGCGCCTGGATTGGCTCAAACGGGGCAACCGCGCCGCCTGACGGGGTGGATTGCAAAAAGGGTGGTTAACGCCCGTCCAACCGCTTTACCTCCCGGGTCAATTGCGTCACTTTAGACGCTGAATGGCAATAATATTCCGCGAGG
>CALGIA010000314.1 GCA_937916005.1 uncultured Rhodospirillaceae bacterium | reverse complement strand
GTTGGACCGCACGATGAATTCATCCAGGATGGACTGTACCCGGGATATGTCTTCATCGCTAGGGCGCACGGTCGGCCGGAACCGGTTGCCCTGTTCGTCCGGCTCGCAATCCAGGTTCATGGTGGCGTCGATCAGCAGACGGTTCCATTTGCCGGTGCCGAACAGATGGACATCGGCGTCGACAGCCGCTTATGACCCAGGCTGTGTGAAAACGTGCGCGAGGCAAAATTCAGCAGAAAGTATTTCCCTTTTGTGGGTCGCAACGAGAGATTTTGTGCGCATCTGAGGCCATCATTCTGAATATTAGAAATTCATTCTATGCGCTTAGCCAAAGTTCGCGTTTTTACACAGCCTGGATCCGGAACGGACATTCGGTCCCGATGGACTCAGTCGTTAGCCGCCCATACAATCTCGTCTGTCGGTTGCCCTGAAAGTAGACACATTACATGGTGGAAGAACGCGTCCAAAGAAGGCTTGCGGCAATCCTGGCGGCTGATGTGGTGTGGGGTATTCGCGGCTAATGGGCCAGGACGAGGCGGGAACGCGAGCGCGTTTCAACGCTCATCTCAATGAATTGATCGAACCTACCATCGCGCGGGGACAAGGCCGCATCGTCAAGACCACGGGTGACGCTCTGCTGGTCGAGTTTACGAGCGATGAATTGTTCCAGATCCTCTTCCTCCCAACGGTTTTTCAGCTTGGGCAGGATATAATTCATCAGGATGCTCAGTCCGATGGCGGGCAATACGATATCATCGCACTGCTTGATGAATTCCCGCACGCGGGCCAGGGTCAGCGGGTCTTCCGGTTTCAATGCCGGCCCACAAAGGCGTCATCGATATATTCATTGATGAAAGTGGATTCCAGAATCGGTTCCCCGTTATGGAGCAGAGCCGGCACTACGCCGTGGGGGTAATCGGCGCTGAGCTGGTCGAACTTGAACAGATCGATATAGCGACTCTCCCAGTCCAGGGCTTTTCCGCCAGACACATGCGGGGCCTTGACCAAACAGACAAAACTCCAGAAGAAATATAGTTCAGGTAGTTGAATTTCTTGTCTTATGCGCCCCTACGGTTATTCAATTCAGTTCGGACCATGCTTGTGCTGAAAGAAGAATTAAGAAATGATGATGCAACAAAAAATGAAACGGTTCGATGTGTTTGTCAATAACTAGGGAGTGCTTCAATGCGCAAATTACTTATGTGTGGGGTTGTCGCGGGGCTAGCCGCCGTGTTCGCCACACCCATGGCCTTGGCCGCCGAAGTCCAGCTCAAGGGAATTTCAGCCTGGCCAAAAAGTTTTCCGTTGACGGGCGATTATCTGCGCTTTGTCGAATACGCCAACAAGGCCGGCAAGGGGATGTTCAAAATCCGTCATCTCGGCGGTCCGGAAATCGCCAAGGCGCCGGCCCAGGCCAAGGGCTTCAAGACCGGCCTTTATGATTTCATGTATACGGCGGCGAGCTATCATCGCGGCGTGGTGCCCGAAGTGGACGCCCTGTCCGCGACCCAGATCAAACCCTGGGATGCGCGCAAAAGCGGTGCCATGGGCACGCTGAACAAGGCCGTGACCAAGCGCATCGGCGGCGTCATCCTGGCGCAGACTGCGACCAGCGTACCGTTCACGCTGTATCTCAGCCGGAAGCCCAAACAGGATTCCAGCGGCATGATTTCGCTGTCGGGTTTCAAAATGCGTTCGGTGCCGGTGTATAACGCCTTCCTGAAAGAACTCGGCGCAACGACGGTGACCGTTCATGTGCCGGAAATATACAATGCCCTGGAGCGCGGCCTGGTGGACGGTTTCGCTTTCCCGGCAATGTTTACCCGGAAATTCGGCTGGGCCAAGTTCGTGAAATACCGGATTTACCCGACCTTTTATCAGCTTGAGCCCTGCATCTTCGTCAGCAACAAGGCTCTGAAGAAAGTCGGCTCCAAAGGGCGCGAGTTGCTGCTCAAGCTGGGCCGTGAATGGGAACATATCTCCCATGACCATTGGAAACCGCTGGTCGATAAGGAACGTGAAATTCTGGCCGTCAAATTCGGTCAAAAGGAAATCACGCTGTCCGGGGTTGCCGCGAAGAAATATATCAGCCTGGCCAATACGACGCCGGTTATGCGGTTGAAAAAAGTCGACTCGCCGGAGGCCAAGATCCTCAGCAAACTCTATCACGGGCAATAAACCGCTCGTCCCGATTTCACGGGCCCGACCACATGATTTCGTGGCGGGCCCGTGTTATTTGGTTACGCGTACACTGAAATGAACTTGATTTACAAAACTTATAACGGGCTGATCTCCGGTCTCGCCGTGGTGGCGGGGTTGATGCTCGCCCTGATTTTTGTCGGCATCGTGATCGATGTCAGCATCCGTACGGTCGGCTTAAACTCGCTGCAATGGTATAGCGCGATGGCGGAATACGCTCTGCTGTTTTCGACCATGTGTGGCGCGCCCTGGATTGTTCGCAAAAAGGGTCATGTTGTGGTCGAATCCCTGACGCTCGCCGTTTCGCGGACGGTTCGTTTGATCATGGCGAAATGCGTTTATCTGGTGTGTATCTTCCTGTCGCTACTTTTCGTTTATTACGGCTTCATCGAAATGGTGGGCACTTTTCAAAGTGGGGAAATTGATATCCGGTCCATTGACATGCCCAAATGGATTTTGTTCGCGCCATTCCCGGTCGGATTTTCGTTGATCGCGGTTGAATTTGCCAGGTACCTGCTGGGTTACGATACATATTATTCCGAAAAAATCGGTTCGTCGGAGTCTCTGTAAATGGAATGGTTGGCTTCGGTTCTGACCGAGTGGTACAGCATCGCCGGTTTTCTGGTCGGGATGGTTATCGCCTTCATGCTGCTGGGCATTCCGGTGGCGTTCGCCTTTCTGGCCGCCAATATTGTCGGCGCCATAATTTTCATGGGCGGGCTCGACGCCATGCCCCAGATTGTCGCCAACGCGGTTGAATCCATCACAATTTTCGCGCTGATTCCGGTTCCCCTGTTCATCATCATGGGCGAGCTGTTTTTCCATACCGGGCTGGCCATACGCGTATTCGATACGCTTGATCTATGTTTCGGGCGGCTGCCGGGCCGGCTGTCTTATATCACCGTGGCGGGAGGCACGATCTTCGCCACTCTGTCCGGCTCCACCATGGCCAATACCGCCATGATGGGATCGCTGATGGTTCCGGAAATGACAACCCGTGGATATAAAAGAAAAATGTCCATGGGCCCGATCCTGGGCACCGGCGGGCTTGCCATGATTATCCCGCCGTCGGCGCTTGCCGTGCTACTGGCCAGTCTCGCTGAAATTGACATCGGAAAATTATTGATCGCCGGCGTCTTTCCCGGGCTCGTGCTTGCGGTGCTTTATTCGGTCCTGATTTATGTGCAGGTGAAACTGGATCCGGACGCGGCGCCGGAATATGAGGTTGCGTCGAGCACCATCGGCGAGATGATATGGTCCGTGATTGTCAATGTTCTACCCTTTGGGTTCGTGGTCTTTTGCGTGATTGGGCTGATCATTCTGGGCATCGCCACCCCAACGGAAGCTGCTGGTTTCGGCGCTTTCGGCGTGATCATCATGTCGCTCATATACCGGGTGCTGACCTGGGATATCCTGGTCAAGGCCTTCGCCGGGTCGGTGCGGGTTACCGCCATGGTGTTGCTGATAATTCTCGCTTCATCCACTTTCAGCCAGCTTCTGGCCTTTACCGGCGCCAGTTCCGGGATGATCGAATGGGCGACCCAGGTAAAGCTCACACCGCTGATCATGCTGTTGATCATGTTCGGCGTGCTGCTGGTGCTGGGTATGTTCATGGATCAGGTTTCCATGATGCTTCTGACTGTGCCAATCTTCTTTCCGCTAGCCCAGACCCTGTCATTCGATCTGATCTGGTTCGCGCTGATCATGCTGCTGGCGCTGGAAATCAGCCTGACCACGCCGCCCTTCGGACTGCTTCTGTTCGTGATGATGGGCGTTGCTCCGGAGGGCACCACCCTGTGGCAGGTCGCCACCGCCGCCGCGCCCTATATCGGCTGCGCGTTTGTGGTGCTGGTCCTGCTGATCGTCTTTCCCGATCTGGCGCTGTATCTGCCGAGCTTGATGGATAGTTAGCGAAGTCTTGATATTAGAGCGGCTCCGGCCCGAAACCGACTTCATATTACCTCAATCCAGATTGTAAAAATTCTTGGCGTTGTGGCAGAGGATCTTTCCTTTGACCTCGGCCGAATAGTCGTCATTGGCCAGGAAGTCGGGGATATCTGAGGTCAAATCGTCCTCGGTCGGCTCATGGGGGTAATCAGACGCGTAAATAATTCGATCCGTTCCGTAAAAATCCAGAACATGTTTCAGGGAATTTTCACCCATCTCGCAGCTGACCCAGATACTGTCCGTGTCGCGGAAGATTTCCGACGGTTTGCGCTTCATGGTTTTGCGCACGCCCGCGCCCAGCACTGAATTAAATTCGTAATCCATTCGGTCCATCATGAACGGCACCCATGAACAGCCGCCTTCCAGGAACGCGAATTTCAAATCGGGGAAAGTTTCAAATACACCGGAAAACATCATGTCGGTGACTTGGATCATCAGCGGCACCGGATGTTCCAGGGTATGGACCTTGCAGAACGGCCGCAGATGGTCGAAGCCGAAGCCCCGGCTCGGCCCGCCATGGAAGGTCATGGGGATTTCCTGGCGCTGGGCTTCCTCATAGAGCGGCCAATAGAATTCGTCGCCGAATGTCTTGCCGTTGGTCACCACGCCGGGCAGCATCATGGCGACGAAATTTTCACGTTGTTTGGCGCAGCGGATGATCTCCTTCCTGCCCGCGTCGATATCGTTGATTGGCGTCAACCCAACCCCATAGAGGCGCTCGTCCCTGCTGGTATATTCGCCTTCCAGCCAGTTGTTATAGGCGATACAGGTTGCGGTCTGGAAATCGTAGCTTTGCATCAACCCGTAGGCCAGGGCGGAGGTGGGAAACAGCGCGCTGCCTTCGGCCCCGATCATTTCCAGCATATCGCCCCATAGATCCGCGGTGGTGTGCCAGTATTTACGGTCCGCGTCGCCTTCCTTGACGATCGAACTGCGCGACCAGCCATCCAAGCTGGGAAAGATCGTCATGCCTTCCATGCGGCGGTTTCCAGCAAAGGCACCTTCGTAATACCCATCGATTTCCTGGATGTTTTCCAGAACATGGCCGTCGCCGTCAAAAACCGGAATGCCGTGCTTCATGACCTGAT
>CALGIA010000313.1 GCA_937916005.1 uncultured Rhodospirillaceae bacterium | reverse complement strand
CGCCGAGACGCCGCGGCCCGGGCCGGGCAGGTGGCCGTGGTCCGTTTTGCGGTCGGCTCCACCCGGTTGGGCCCCGCCGCCCGCCTCCAATTGCGCAAGGTCGCGCGGATGCAGCGCGATTGGCAGGGGGCAATTCGTATCGTTGGCCATGCCAGCAGCCGGACCGTCGATATGGATCTGGCGAAGCATAATCTGGTGAATTTTCAGGTATCCCTTGACCGCGCGCAAAGCGTCGCGCGTGAGCTCATGCGTTTGGGCGTGAAGCCGCGGAATCTGCGGGTCGGCGCCAGTTCCGATAGCGATCCGGTCTTCTTCGAGGTCATGCCGGCCGGCGAGTCGGGTAATCGCCGCGTCGAAATCTATTTTGAGGGACGCGGATAGGTGCCTGTTTACATGAATTTGGGTCGTGGTCTGTGATGACAGAAGAGTTTTACCGGATCAAGCGGCTTCCGCCTTATGTGTTCGCCGAAGTCAATTCGATGAAGGCCGCCGCGCGCGCAGCGGGTGAGGATATCATCGATTTCGGCATGGGTAATCCGGACAGCGCGACCCCCGCCCATATCGTTGAAAAGCTGGTTGAGGCGGTCAATGACCCGCGCACCCACCGCTATTCCAATTCGCGCGGCATTCCCGGGTTGCGCCGCGCCTTGGCCAGCTATTACGACCGCCGTTTCGGTGTCGGGCTGGATTTCGAGACCGAGACCATCGTCACACTGGGGTCGAAGGAAGGCTTCGCCAACCTGGCCATGGCGATCAGCGCGCCGGGCGACGTGGTGGTGGTGCCTAACCCGAGTTACCCGATCCATGCCTATGGCTTCATCATCGCGGGCGCGTCGCTGCGCCATGTGCCGGTCGGGCCGGGCATTGATTTCATGGCGGAACTCGACCGGGCCGTGCGCTACAGCGTGCCTGCGCCGATCGCCGTCGTGCTGAACTTTCCGGCCAACCCGACAGCCCAAGTGGTCGATCTGGCATTTTATGAGGAAGTCGTCGATTACTGCCGCCGCGCCGGGATCTATGTGATTTCGGATCTCGCCTATGCGGAGATTTATTTCGGCGATCCGCCGCCCTCGATCCTGGCGGTCAAGGGCGCGCGCGATATTGCGATTGAGTTCACGTCGCTCAGCAAGACCTATTCCATGCCCGGCTGGCGCATCGGATTTGCCGCCGGCAACAAGGATCTGATCGCGGCGCTGGCGCGGCTCAAATCCTATCTCGATTACGGCGCCTTCACCCCGGTTCAGGTCGCCGCCACGGCGGCGCTTAACGGGCCGCAGGATTGCATTGACGAATTCCGCGATGTGTACCGCCGCCGCCGCGATGTGCTGGTCGACAGCTTCGCCGCCGCCGGGTGGGACGTGCCGAGCCCGGAAGCGACCATGTTCGCCTGGACCCCGCTGCCGCCGGCCATGGCCCATCTCGGGTCCGTCGAGTTTTCCAAGCTGTTGCTGAAGGAGGCCAATGTGGCGGTCTCCCCCGGTCTCGGCTTCGGCGAGTATGGCGAAGGCTATGTCCGCCTCGCGCTGGTGGAAAATCGCCACCGCATCCGGCAGGCCGCCCGCAATATCAAGAAATTCCTGACGTCGCATGGCGTCAATACCGCCGCATCCAGGGATGCTGCGTCAAAGGTTGGGGCGTCTTGACCGACGCCGTAAAAATAGCCATCGCGGGTCTCGGAACGGTCGGCGCGGGAACCATCAGGCTGCTGACGGAACAGGCCGATCTGCTGACGCGGCGCTGTGGCCGCGCGCTGTCGGTGACTTCTGTGTCGGCGCGCAGCCGGGATCGCGACCGGGGCGTCGATCTCTCCGGCTTCCAGTGGTTTGACGATCCAGCGGAAATGGCCGCGCGGGCCGATGCCGACATCGTCGTTGAACTGATCGGCGGCGAAGACGGTCCGGCTCTGGAAGTCTGTCAGGCCGCAATCGCCGCCGGGCGCAGCGTGGTGACGGCGAACAAGGCGTTGATTGCCCATCACGGAACGGCGCTGGCCGCCGCGGCGGAAAAAGCCGGCGTCTCATTGGGATTCGAGGCCGCCGTGGCCGGCGGCATACCGATCATCAAGGCGTTGCGCGAAGGTCTCGCCGGCAACCGGGTGGAACGGGTCTACGGCATCCTGAACGGCACCTGCAACTATATCCTGACCACGATGCGCGAGACCGGGCGTGATTTCGACGGCATCCTCGCCGACGCTCAGGAAATGGGCTATGCGGAAGCCGATCCCAGCTTCGACGTGGATGGCATCGACGCGGCCCACAAGCTTGCCATCCTGACCAGCGTGGCCTTTGGCTGCGAGCTTGATTTCGCGGGCGTGCATGTGGAAGGCATCCGTCATGTCACGGCGGCCGATATCGCCTTTGCCGACGAGCTCGGCTATCGCATCAAGCTGTTGGGCATAGCCCAACGCCGCGACAACGGCGTCGAACAGCGGGTTCATCCCTGCATGGTGCGCGCCGATGCGCCGATTGCCCATGTGGAAGGCGTGTTCAACGCGGTAGTGGCCGAGGGCGATTTCGTCGGCACCACGGTATATGAAGGAAGAGGCGCCGGGGCCGGGCCGACCGCATCGGCCGTGGCCGCCGATATTATCGACATCGCCCGCGGCGTGCGCATTCCGGCATTTGCGGTGGCGTCGGCCGATCTGTCGCCGGCCCGGACGATTCCCATGTCGCAGCATTCCGGGGCGTATTACGTGCGGCTCATGGTGGTGGACAAGCCCGGCGTGATCGCCGGCGTCACGGCGGTTCTGCGCGATGAAAACGTGTCCATGGAATCGATGATCCAGCGCGCGCGCGATCCCAATAGTCCGGTGCCGGTCGTTATTACCACCCATGAGACCAGGGAATCCGGTATGATGCAGGCGCTCGCCGCAATTGGCGCATTGGATACGGTTGTGGAACCGCCTCGCATGATTCGAATAGAATCCCTGAAGAAATAGTCACGTTAAAAACGCCGAAAAGGATAAGAAAATGGCTGAGTCCGGCACGATGGATCGAAATCTAGCGCTCGAGGTTGTGCGCGTCACCGAGGCGGCCGCACTGGCCGCTTCCCGCCAGATGGGACGTGGCGATGAAAAAGCCGCGGATCAGGTCGCGGTCGACGCCATGCGCAAGGCGCTCAACAGCCTGGCCATCGAGGGCACCGTGGTGATCGGCGAGGGCGAACGCGACGAGGCGCCCATGCTCTATGTGGGCGAAAAGGTCGGCGCCGGCAACGGCCCCAAGATCGACATCGCCCTCGACCCGCTGGAAGGGACCACGATCACCGCCAAGGGCCTGACCAACGCACTGGCCGTCATCGCCATGGCCGAGGATGGCGGGTTTCTCTATTCGCCCGATGTGTACATGAACAAGATCGCGGTTGGCGGCGGCTTGCCCCCCGGTGTCGTCGATCTTGACGCGGAACCGTCGGAAAATCTGCGCGAACTGGCCAAGGCCAAGAAGGTGGAGGTTTCCGACCTGGTGGTCTGTATCCTGGACCGGCCGCGTCATGAAGAGCTCATCGGCAAGGTCCGCGCCGCCGGCGCGCGGATTGCGTTGATCACCGATGGCGATATTTCGGGCGTCATGTCCACGGCGGAAGCCGAAAGCGGCGTCGATATCTATATCGGCAGCGGCGGCGCCCCCGAGGGCGTGCTGGCGGCGGCGGCCCTTCGCAGCATCGGCGGCCAGATGCAGGGCCGGCTGGTGTTCCGCAATGACGACGAACGCCGGCGCGCGACCAATTGCGGCATCACCGATTTCGACCGCAAATATGAACTGCTCGATCTGGCCCATGGCGATGTCATGTTCGCCGCGACCGGCGTGACCAACGGCACCATGCTGCGCGGCGTGCGCCGTTTTTCCGGCGGCGCGACCACCCATTCCATGGTCATGCGGTCCAAATCCGGCACCGTGCGCTATATCGAGGCCACCCATAATTTCAATCGCAAGACCGGCTTCGAACCCGTTGACCATTAAGGCGGAGCCTCAGCCCGCCTTTCTCGGCGTTGAGCGTTCGCTTGGCGGAAAGAGATGGCGGGCGCGGCTTGTGGACGACCGGGCCGGGCTGGCTTTGGCGCAGACTTCCGGGCTGCCCGAGATCGCGGCCCGGGCGCTGGCTGCCCGCGGCATCGATGCCGATACGCTGGATGCATTCCTTGAACCTACCTTGCGCGATGCGCTGCCCGATCCGTCGAGCCTGCGCGACATGGACAAGGCGGTCGCGCGGCTGGTTCGGGCGATCACCGACGGGGAACGGATCGGCATCTTCGGCGATTACGATGTGGACGGCGCGACCTCGACGGCGCTGCTGACGCGTTTCTTTCAAGCCCTCGGGCGCACGGTGTCGGTGTACATCCCCGACCGCATCACCGAAGGCTATGGCCCCAACACCGCCGCGCTGCTGCGCCTCAAGCAGGAAGAAAAAGTCGATGTGGTGATCACGGTGGATTGCGGCATTACCGCCCATGGCCCGTTGGCCGACGCGGCGGCGGCCGGGCTGGATGTGATCGTGGTCGATCATCACGTCGCCGAACCGAAGCTGCCCGAGGCGGCGGCGGTGGTAAATCCGAACCGGCTGGATGACGACAGCGGCTGCGGCCAGCTTGCCGCCGTCGGCGTGACGTTCCTGCTGGTGGTGGCGTTGAACCGGGCGCTGCGCGACGCGTTCTGGTATGGCGAAGGCCACGCCGCGCCTGATCTGATGTCGTGGCTCGATCTGGTCGCGCTCGGCACGGTGTGTGATGTGGTGCCGCTGACCGGTGTGAACCGCGCCCTGGTGACCCAGGGGCTGAAAGTCATGGCGCGCCGGAATAATCCGGGGATTGCCGCGCTGGCCGATATCGCCCGCATCGATTCCAGGCCCGACGCCTATCACGCGGGCTACGTGCTGGGGCCCCGGGTCAATGCCGGTGGCCGGGTCGGGGAATCGGGGCTCGGCGCGCGTCTGCTGGCGACCGGGGATGTGGCCGAGGCTGCGGCGATTGCGGCCCGGCTCGACGGTTACAACAAGGAACGCCAGGCCATCGAGGCTGCCGTGCTGGAAGCGGCCCTGGCCCAGGGCGAGGCGCAGGCGGGGCCGGGGGCGGAAAGTGACGTCCCGGTCATCATGGCCGCGTCGGAAGGCTGGCATCCGGGGGTGATCGGCATTGTCGCCGGACGGCTGCGGGAACGCTTCAACCGGCCGGCCTGCGTGGTGGCGATCGACGGTCCCCTGGCCAAGGGGTCGGGCCGTTCGATCCCCGGCGTGGCGCTGGGGCCGGCGATTATCGCGGCTCAGCAGGCCGGGCTGCTGGTCAATGGCGGCGGACACGCCATGGCGGCGGGATTCACCGTTGAAACCGCCAGGCTGGACGAGTTCCGCGCCTTCCTCGACGATCATGTGACCGGCCAGCTCGGCGGCGCGCCGCCGGTTGCCGAGCTCGGCATCGACGGGGCGCTGACCCCGGAAGGCGCGACGGTGGATCTGATCGAACTGCTCGACAAGATCGGGCCGTTCGGGGCTGGAAACCCGCGCCCGCGCTTTGCCTTCGCCGGGGTGCGCGTGGTGCGGTCCGACATCGTGGGCGCGGACCATGTACGCTGCTTCGTGACGTCATCGGGCGGCGGCAAGCGGCTCAAATCCATCGCCTTCCGCGCGGCGGGCACGGCGCTGGGCCGGGCGTTGGCCGACCCGACCGGCGCGCCGCTCAATATCGCCGGGCATCTGCAGATCGACCGCTGGCAGGGCGCCGAGAACGCCCAGCTCATCATCGAAGACGCCAGCCTTGCTTAACGAATTTCAGATGAAATCGGATTTATTGTCTAATTCCATTCGCGGCTGGGGAATACGCTGGTGTATGATTCCGCCACGGCGCACAGGGAAGAGACGGACCAGTATATTTTGACCACGAACGGACAATCCGCCGCCAGGCGGCGCTTGCGCGAAAGGCTCAGGCGATGGGGGCGCTATCGCTTCGTGGTGCCGCTCAAACGCAGCCGTCATTCGCCGGATTATATCGCGCGCAGCGTGTCGTCGGGGCTGTTCTGGGCCATGACGCCGACGATCGGCGTCCAGATGGCCATGGTCATGGCGCACTGGCTGCTGGTCCAGAAATTCTGGCCGCGCATGGATTTCAGTGTGGTCCAGTCCATGGCGTGGACCTGGGTGACCAATTTCCTGACCATGATCCCGGTCTATTACATGTTCTATGTCACGGGGCAGCTGTTTCTCGGTCATTTCAATGATCTGACCGGCTATCAGGGCTTTGTCGATCTGTGGAATCGCAGCTTTGGCTCGGGTGGCGCCGGGGCCGGCATGGCCGGATGGTGGGAAAATCTGTGGCACCAGGCCCAGGTGATCTTCGTCGGTTGGGGCGTGCCCATGCTGGTCGGCTGCGTGCCCTATGCGATCGTTTCGGCGTGGCTCGGCTATCGCTGGTCGCTGAAACTGGTGACCGGCCACCGCCGGAATGTCGCCCACCGGCGCATGGCGCGGGCCCATGACGAGGTGGATGACGGGGCTCATGGCGGGGCGTAAACCCGGTCGATTCCCCATCTATCCCCCATCATTCCCGTGCAAATCCCGCATCAGGCCGCAAGATCGGATAAATCTCCCCCGACCGGCGGATACCGCTTGATTTTACCCAGCCCAGCCATTACCTATCCGCCCAGCGACCCCATCGTCTAGTGGCCTAGGACAACAGCCTTTCACGCTGTAGACACGGGTTCGACTCCCGTTGGGGTCGCCAGAATTTTGTAGTCGTGAGATAAGACAATAAAATCAATATGTTAAGTCGTTTCTCGCTAAA
>CALGIA010000312.1 GCA_937916005.1 uncultured Rhodospirillaceae bacterium | reverse complement strand
CTTCATGACGACGGGCCGGATGCCCCAGGACTGGGCCACCCCCACAAAACCGCGAAGTGCGTTTTCAAAGGCCAGGCCACGCCGGCCCAAATTCTCGGTGGGTGCGGTACGCGGGTTGGGTGCAAACCCAGCCGCCCGCGCCGGGTTGGAAAACGCGTTTCTGAAAACGCGCCGGACAGCCCGGTAGCTGTACGGGATGCTTATGTCGCGCAAATCCTTGACGATGGTCTCCAGATTTCTCCGACGCTCGCGGATGAGGCTGAAATCCGAATTGACGGTCCAATATCCACCATCGCGCGCAAGAATGCCCAGATCGTTCACATTCTGCATCAAGACCACGACATCCGGTTTCAGCGGCAGCACCTTGCCGATCAAGGCGAGCATGGAGTGCATTGTATTGTTGCCGGATTTCCCGCCATTGATTGTGTTTATTTTGACCCCCAGATTCTGCTCCAAAATGCGACCGACGCGAAACGGGAACCGCCGCTTCGGCGTCACATAAAGGCACTCGGTGGTTGAGCCGCCCAGGAAGACGATCCGAAAATCCGCATCATCATGCTGTCTCCCGGTCGTGATGTATCCATCGCTGTCGGTTGTCAGACCGTAAACATCATGAACCTCGCCTCCCGGATGGAGTCTGCGGATGTCGGGGACGCCGAATTGGAAGACCGATGAGGGCAACCACTCGCGCAGCACCAGATGCCGTTCAGGACGAGGAAGGCTGTCCCCGCCATGGATGAGCGATTTGCCATGGTCCGGCGTGAGCAGCCATTCCGCCGCCGCCATGATCAGAACGAAGGCGAGGATCAGCACCATGCCTATAATGGTTTTCGGAAATTTTTCGAACCGACTCATGCTTCGACCCCTACTTTTGACGAAAAAATCGCCACCGGTCGATCCTACAAGCTGATCCTCGCGAAACAACCGGTTAGACCGTCTGAGCTTGACGCGCCGCCGCGCGCGGTCGTAATCTGCTTCATTCGGTCCCTGGGGAGCTTCGTTAGGAAGCTGAGATGTCGACGGGCGCGCCAAATGCGCCAACGCGACGACCCTTAGAACCTGATCCGGGTCATTCCGGCGTAGGGAAAAGGAAAACCATGCTTCACAGCCATGCCTCACAAGGGCGCTGCCCTGCAGCCGTCGGCTCGGATCTCATTTGCCATGAGGTCCCTTACGCGTGACACAGACTCAAATCATTGACGCACTGCTCGCCTTCATCGCGGCTGACGGCGCGACGGAGGATGAATTCAACAGCCTGGCGCTGAAACTGTTCGTCTATCAGTTTGAAAACAATTTGCCCTATCGCCAGTTTTCCCTGCAGCGCGCCCGCACGCCGCGCACCACCAAATCGTGGCGCGACATTCCGGCGGTGCCCATCAACGTCTTCAAGGATTTGACGTTGAGCTGCTGCGCGCCCGAGGATGCGGAGCGGACCTTCATGACCAGCGGCACCACAATGGGCGGGATCCGGGGCAAGAGCCACCATCCCACGCTGGCCGTCTATGACGCCTCCATGACGAAAAATTTCAAGCAACGTTTCATGCGGGAACGCGAAACGATCCGCATGGGCATATTGTTTCCGACCGAAGACATCATGCCCAATTCATCCCTCGCCCATTATCTGGCGCTTGCTGTCCGGCATTTCGGAACGCCGGACAGCAATTATATGTTGCAGGAAAACGGCATCGATTTCGCGCTTGTCTTCGATGCGCTTGAGCGCGCCGAGGCGACCGGCGAATCTTATGCCCTGCTCGGCGCGAGCTACAGCTTCGTGCATCTGATGGACGAAATGCAGCGGCTTGGAAAATCATTCGTCCTCCCGGCCGGCAGCCGCCTGTTCGACACCGGCGGCTTCAAGGGCCAGTCGCGCGAGGTCGGGCCGGATGATTTCTACAATCAGCTTTCCGCCAGCTTCGGCGTGGCGCGGCGCGACTGCATCAATATGTACGGCATGACCGAACTCAGCTCCCAGTTTTATGATTGGGGCAACGAAATTTGTCCGTCGGTCAAATCCGGGCCGCACTGGATTCGCAGCCGCGTGATCAACCCGCTGACCGGACTGGATGTGCCGCGCGGCGACACAGGCGTGCTGGTGCATTGCGATCTTGCCCATTTCAACATCGTCTCGACTATTCTGACGGAAGATGCCGGCGTTGAGGTCGACGACGGCTTCCTGCTGCTGGGCCGCGCCGACGGGGCGGAGGCCCAGGGTTGTTCCATGGCGGTCGAGGAATTCCTGAAAGCGGCGCAGGCTTGACGGAGGGGATAATGTCGCCATGACCGAACGCGCGGGCTATCTTCCCGGGCTTGCGGCCGACGAGGTCGAATGGCGGGTTCTTCGGTTCGGGCGCGGGATTGAAACGCTGGAAATCGAAGTGCCGGTGTTGAGCGATGCGCAGATGGCGGCGCTGGCCGCGCGGGTGCGCGACGCCGGGCGCCATCATCTGAAAACCCTTTCCACTGCGCGCATCGTTAACATCATCGATCAAGCGATCGCCCGGCTGCTCGACCGCGACGATCCCTATCGCAGGAAGGCTGAGGCGCTGCTTCCGGTCGTCACCGGCTATGATGGGGAGATGATCCGCCTCGGCCTGACCGGCTATCTGAAAACCTTCCGCAAACCCGAACTCAACAGGTTTCTCGCCGAAGACTTCCCCAACCCGGGAATTCTCGACGACTTCCAGCCCATAGCGAAGGGCGGAGTCGCCAGGGCATTCGGACCCGATATCCTGGTCCATATCTGGGCCGGCAACGTGCCCGGTCTGCCGCTCTGGAGCCTGATTTCAGGGCTTTTGGTCAAGGCGGGCAACATAGGAAAAGTTCCCAGCGCGGAACCTCTTTTCGCCGGCTGGTTCGCGCAAATTCTGGCTGAGATCGAGCCAAGCCTTGCCGATTGTTTCGCAATCGTCTGGTGGAAGGGCGGAGATATTGTGCAGGAGAAGGCGCTTCTCAAGGAGGCCGAATTGGTTCTGGCCTATGGCGGCAACGAGTCGCTGGCGGCGATCCGCAGCCGGGTGCCGGTCACAACGCGCTATCTCGCCTATGGCCACAAGATCAGCTTCGGGATGATTTCCCGCGCGGCGCTGGATGTCCGGAAGGCCACAACCGCCGCCCACCAGGCCGCTTATGATGTGGTGCGCTACGACCAGCAGGGCTGTTATTCGCCCCATGTCTTCTTTGTTGAGCGCGGCGGCAAGGTCTCGCCACGGGATTTCTGCCGCTATCTCGCCCACGAACTGGCCAGCTTCGAACGGAAATACCCGCGCCGTGCGCTGACCATCGCGGAAGCCGGGGATGTGGCCGCGTGGCGGCATCAGGCGGAGTTGAAGGTTCTGTCCCGGCCCGAGCACGAAATTATGGGCGACGCGGAAGGCGCATGGAGCGTGGCTTATGTGGAGGGCGATGACGATTTCGCACCCAGCGGGCTCAACCGGACCATCAAGATTGTCGCCGTCGATTCCCTGGCCGATGTTGCATCCCGGATCGCACCGTACAAGGCGTTCCTGCAAACCGTCGGCATCGCCGCGCCGCCGGATGAACTGTACCGCCTTGCCGATGATCTTGGCCGGGTGGGCGTGACCCGCATCAGCGCGCTGGGGCAGATGACCGCCCCCGAGGCGGGCTGGCATCATGATGGCCGGTTCAATCTGCTCGACCTGGTTACATTGACCGAAATCGAGCACTCGGCGGAAGCGGTTTCCGACAGCTTCGCGCCTTACGTGGATTAAAACTGCCATGGATTTTCAGGATAAAGTCGTTCTCGTGACGGGGGCGAGCCGGGGGATCGGGGCGGCCATCGCCAGAGCCTTCGCCGGTGAGGGCGCGGCCGTTGCCGTCAATTATCTGCAAAATACGGCGGCCGCCGAAGCGGTTGCCGCCGAGTGCCGGGAGTTGGGCGGGGAGGCATCGCCATTTCAGGCCGACGTCACCAATGGCGACGAGATCACGTCCCTGGTGGGCGGAGTGCTTGAAACATTCGGAAAGATCGACGTTCTCGTCAACAACGCGTTCCGGCCCTATGTTTTTGATCCGGAAAACCGGAAGATGTTCTGGGAGCTGGACTGGGCCGACTATCAGACACAGATCGAAGGTGCGCTGATTTCCACCCATGGTCTCTGCAAGGCGGTGCTGCCGTCCATGAAAATGCGGACCCAGGGCGCCATCATCAACATCGCGAGCGATCTGGTTGCCCGTCCGACCATCCCCTATCACGATTACACTACCGCCAAGGCGGCGTTGATCGGCTTCAGCCGCAACCTGGCCGTGGAGTTGGGTCCCTTTGGGATTCGCGTGAATTGCGTGGCGCCGGGAATCGTCTATCCGACCGATGCGACCCGGGACACGAAAGAAGAAATCAAGGACATGCTCATCGCGAGTACGCCGATGAAACGGATAGCGACGCCCGAGGACGTGACCGGCCCGGTGCTGTTTCTCGCGTCCGATTGGAGCCGTTTCATGACCGGCCAAACTCTCTATGTGGATGGCGGGTTGGTGATGAACTGACGATGTTTCGGGCTAAATATTCGTTGAATAAACAGCGAAATCTTGATAAGTCGGCGTTGATTTGAGGCTGAGCAAAAAGGTCATTTCGTTATTCTTGAATTACATAAGAATTGCGCCGAAGAATTTGAATTTTGAATCGCCTTCTGAAAGCCACCATCTATTCCCTGATGGGGCTAAAAGCAGCCTGGGTGTCCGAGACCGCTTTTCGACAGGAAGTCGTGCTGGTCGTCATTCTCGCCCCGGTTGGCATTTGGCTTGGACAGACCGGGAGCGAACGGGCCTTGTTGGTCGGTTGTCTGTTCCTGGTGTTGGTTGCTGAATTATTGAATAGCGGGCTGGAGGCCGTGGTCGACCGGATCAGCGACGATATCCATCCATTGTCAAAGAAGGCGAAGGATGTCGGGTCGGCCGCAGTTTTCGTCAGTCTGGCAGCCGTTGTCGTCACATGGGTGTTGATCCTGATTTAGACTTTCGATCATGGATAATGCTGGTTTTATCCAGTAGCTAAAGGCGTGTGATTAGTATGGAACGCGGAAGCAGAAGATTGATTTGGGTTGGGGCGAGTTTCCTGCTTGTCTCGATTTTTACCCGGATCGGCCTCGCGATATATAGCGGCGAAAATTTCTCCCTGGCGGAATGGGCCAGCTTCTTGGGGGTTGGCCTGATATTTGATCTGGTGGTCTTGCCTTGTTTTCTCGTGCCCTGGGCATTGTATGACACCATTGTCCCTAAATTCGTCACGTCTCACAATATCTGGGGCCTATGGGAAGCGCGATGGGCTGCCTTGTGGGGCGTTGCGTATCTGACATTTTTCGTGGTGATTGCGGTTTCCGAATTCACCTTCTGGACGGAATTCAGCAACCGGTTCGACTTCATTGCCGTCGATTATCTTGTCTATACCCACGAAGTTATCCGAAACATCTGGCAGAGCTATCCGGTCGTCATGTGGGTGATTGGGGTGTCCGTATTTTGTTTTGGGGCCGCTTGGTTCAGCTGGCCCCGCGGTGAAATATCCGAACGGTCGGGCTGGAAATTTCGGGGCGGCAGGGCTGTCGTTGTCGGGGTGATCGCCACCGTCGGTCTCGCGCTTACCAGTCAAAATCTGGCGAAAATCAATCCCAATTTGTTTGTTCAGCAGCTTTCCACCAACGGGCTCTTTGCGCTCTTCCATGCCTATCGCCACAATGAATTGGATTATGACCGGTATTATCCGAAGCTGGAGACCGCCAGCCTCAATAAGGAAATCCGGGCGCTGGTCAAGCAGACCAATACGGAATTCACCGGCAAGGATGGTATCGATCGCCTGGTTCGGGCGCGCCATCCTCTCCGCAAGGTGAATATCGTTTTCGTGTCCATCGAAAGTCTGTCTGCCAGTTTCATGAGCGTATTTGGTAATAAGGAAGACTTGACGCCCGAACTGGAAAAGCTGGCCGACCAGGGGCTGTTTTTCACCAATCTATATGCCACGGGCACCCGCACGGTTCGCGGGCTGGAAGCCATGTCTGTCGGTACGCCACCCACCCCCGGCCAGAGCATCGTTAGACGTCCCGATAGCGGGGATCTGATTACCATCGGCGGAGAGCTGAAAGCCAAAGGCTGGACGCCTTACTGGATTTATGGCGGGTATGGGATGTTCGATAACATGAACGCTTATTTCCGCTCCAATCATTATAAGGTGGTCGATCGATCGGATATTGAAGCGGAAGGATTGCCAATTCATCAGGAAACGGTCTGGGGTGTTGCGGACGAAGATTTATATTCCCTGGCGCTGGCCAATATCGATCGGGAACATGTCAAGGGAAACCGTTTCTTCGCTCATATCATGACCACATCCAACCACCGTCCCTACACGTTTCCGGAAGGCCGCATTGATATGCCGCAAAAGCGCAGGGAAAGTGTTGTGAAATACACGGACTGGGCGATCGGCGATTTCGTGAAGCGCAGCTCCAAGAAGCCCTGGTTCAAGAACACGCTGTTTATTTTTGTTTCCGATCATACGCACTCGGCGGCCGGCAAGACCAATTTGCCGCCGTCCCGATATCATATTCCCATGGTCTGGTACGCGCCGGGGATGATCGAACCGGCCAAAATGACCCGCCTGATGAGCCAGATCGATATCGGCCCGACCCTGATGGGCTGGCTGGGCATGGAATATCAAAGCGGGTTCTTCGGCTATGATATGCATAATCTCGAACCCGGGCGGGAACGGGCCTTTATCAGCACCTATCAAAAGCTGGGCTATGTGAAACATGGCCGTTCGGTGG
>CALGIA010000311.1 GCA_937916005.1 uncultured Rhodospirillaceae bacterium | reverse complement strand
GGCAATTCCCGATAGCTCTTCACATGATACCGGAATATCTCGGTGATCAGCTCTTCATTGGTCGGGCCGTACAGCATGTCGCGGCCATGACGGTCCTGAATGCGCAGCATCTCCTTGCCGTAATCGTCATAGCGCCCGCTTTCACGCCACAGATCCGCCGGCTGGATGGTCGGCATCAGCATTTCCTGGCAGCCGGCCCGGTCCTGTTCCTCGCGCACGATGCGTTCCACATTCCGCAGCACGCGAAGCCCCAGGGGCAACCAGGAATAAATTCCGGCGCTCGATTGCCGGATCATGCCGGCGCGCAGCATCATCCGATGAGAGACGATCTGGGCCTCGCTCGGATCGTCCTTCAGGGTCGGCATGAAATATGTGGAAAGGCGCATTACAACTCCGCTTGGATTGTCGGACGGACTTTATGCGAAGCCCGTTTGGATCGCAATCCCGGTGGGCGGGAATTGCCGTTAATCCAGCGGATTATTAGTTCATTTGGTTGAGAAGACGCTTGCAGGCGGCCGCGACCCTGGTTTCGTTCTCACCCTGAAGCGGCTTGCCGTTGTAGAACACCTGGCCGTCGCGATAGGACACCACGCCGATCTGGGCGTTGGAGTCATATTTTCGATCGGTGGTGGAATTGCCGGCCCGTTGCTGCAAATCAATCTCGATGGGGATCACGATTTCCTTGGGAACGGCGATCTGCGGGCCGTTATCGTAATTGGCGGATGCGACCGCGTTGCCGTCGACGTCGACACCGGGCTTATAGGCCACATCGGCGGATGGCTGATACGCCACGACCCGGCTGCAGGATTCACGGGTGACCGTGATCGTGGCGCTGTTGGCCGCAACCGACGACAGGCCGAACAGGGCGCCAAAACCGGTTAAAATGATGGCTTTTTTCAACATTTCATCATTTTATCCCGGCCCGGTTAACAATTCGTATGGCGCATGGAAAGCCGGATCAGGTGTCGGGATGGAAGATTTTCCCGATATCCGCCGGGGCATTCAGCCTGATCCGCGTCCGGTCGCTGGAAATCAGCACCAGAACCACAACGGTCGCCAGATAGGGCAGCATGGACATGAACTGGGACGGTACGTCGAACCCGGCCCCCTGGGCATGGAGCTGCAGCATGGTCACGCCGCCGAACAGATAGGCCCCCATCAGCACCCGGCCCGGCCGCCAGGTCGCGAACACCACCAGGGCCAACGCTATCCAGCCGCGCCCGGCGGTCATGTTTTCAATCCACATGGGCGTATAGGCCAGGGACAAAAAGGCCCCGCCGAGCCCCGCCATGGCGCCGCCGAATGCGACGGCCAGATAACGGATACGGATCACCGGATACCCGATGGCATGAGCCGCCTCATGGGATTCGCCGATGGCGCGCAGGATCAACCCGCTTCGGGAGCGAAATAGAAACCAGCTCACGGCAATCACCATGAAAACCGATAGATAGACCAGGAAATCCTGACCGAACAGAACCGGACCCAGCACGGGAATTTCGCTGAGCCCGGGAATATCGAGCTTCGGCAGGGGCGTCAGCGGCACGCCGACATATTTCTTGCCCATGAGCGCACTGAGACCGATTCCGAAGATGGTGAGCGCGAGACCCGTGGCGACCTGATTGGCCAGCAATGTGAGCGTAAGTACGCCAAACAGCAGCGCCATCACCACACCGGCGGCGGCTCCGGCGAGAACCGCCAACACCGGACTGCCGGTCCCGATTCCGACCATGAAGGCCGCGACGGCGCCGACCAGCATCATGCCTTCGACACCGAGATTGAGGACGCCGGATTTCTCCGTCACCAATTCGCCGAGCGCGGCGAAGAGAAGCGGCGTGGAAGCGGCAATGATCGAAACCAGGATCGCGGAGAGTGTGTCCACGATCAGCCCTCCCCGGAAATTGCCAGAGACCCGCGCGGATTACAACGAAACCGGAACCGGTAACGGATCAGGACATCCGCGCCGAGCAGAAAGAACAGCAGCATCCCCTGAAACACGCCGGTGACCGCAAGCGGCAGGCCCATTTCGATCTGGGCCAGTTCCCCCCCGATATAAGACAGGGCAATCAACAGGGACGCCAGCATCACGCCTACCGGATGAAGCCGGCCGAGAAAGGCCACGATGATCGCGGTAAAGCCGTAGCCCGGTGAAATTATCGGAGTCAGCTGGCCAATCGGCCCGGCAACTTCAAACAGCCCGGCGAGCCCGGCCAGCGCGCCGCAAAACAGGAAGGCGAACCAGATCAGACGTTTCTGGCTGAACCCCGCATAACCCGCGGCCACCGAAGCCTGCCCGACAACCTTGATCTGGAACCCGATAAAAGACCGGCTGACCAGCACCCAACCGACGGCGACCACCCCGACCGCAATGATGGCGCCGAAATGCAGCCGCGTCCCATCCAGGATTATCGGCAGCAAGGCCCCTTCGCCGAACATGCGCGACTCGGGAAAATTATGACCCTGGGGGTCGCGCATGGGACCGGAAACGAGATAGCTCAGCAGCAGGGTCGCCACATAGGACAGCATCAGGCTGGTGAGGATCTCGTTGGCATTGAACCGGACCCGCAGCCATGCGGGG
>CALGIA010000310.1 GCA_937916005.1 uncultured Rhodospirillaceae bacterium | reverse complement strand
GCGGGCTCGGACTGGCGATGGTTCGCGGTCTTGCCGGAGCCGGCGCCAATGTGGTGGTCCCCACCCATATTCAATTGGATGTGGATGATTTTTCCAGATCCGGCGACCCATTGGACGACGCTGCGGGCGGATCGATCCTGCCGATCCTCGTCGATCTGCGCGATCCGGCCCAGTGCCAGGACGCGGTCGACAAAACGATTTCCCATTTCGGCGCGGTCCATGGGCTTATCAACAATGCCGGGGTCGCGCCCGCCTTCATCGCGCCGGACCATGATCATCCGGACAAACCGCGGCCAAAATTCTGGGACATGCGCGACGACATCGTGCAGACCGTGATCGCGACCAACTATGTGGCGGCCAATAGAATGGCCAGCCTGGTTGCGCCGCATCTGGTGGCCGGGGGTTGGGGGCGCATCATCAACGTGACCACCATGATCGAGACCATGCACCGGACCGGATTTTCCTGTTATGGGGCCTCGAAGGCGGCGCTCGAAATGGCGTCGGAGATCTGGCACCAGGATTTGATGGGAACCGGCGTCTCCGTGAACATCCTCAATCCAGGCGGCCCCGCCGACACGGAAGGCCTGGCCCTGGCCCGGCGCGAGGCGACGCGCATGGGCGCCATGGGGCCGCTTGTCGTGCCGGAAAAGATGGCGGCACCCGCAATCTGGCTGTGTTCCAACGAGTCCGACGGGATAAGCGGCATGCGATATGACGCCGACCCCTGGGACGCGGCTCAACCGCCAGGGACAGAGGCGGAACGCATCGGCCGGCCCCTCGGCCTGCGGCTCATTCCCCTGGATTGATTTGGGATTTGGGATTTGGGAAACGGCAGGGACCGGGGACCGGCTTTAACACAGGTCAATGTGATGGGGCGTGGACTGGGCCAAACTCACATCCATGGAAACGGTCGGTAGCGCCGATGCGGCCCTGAATCTGCCAAACGCGAGGTCTTGGGATTGTGGAAGACGAATTATATGGCGTGCTGGGCGTCGCGAAGAGCGCGGCGAGCGACGAGATCCGAAAAGCCTACCGGGCATTGGCCAAGAAATATCATCCCGACCTGAATCCCGGCGATTCCGAGGCGGAAGAAACCTTCAAGAAAATCCAGACCGCTTACGGCATATTGTCGAATGAAGAAAAGCGGCGTCGGTATGATGCGGGCGAAATCGATGCCCAGGGGAACGAGTCCCAGCGCGGCTATTACCGTGAATATGCATCCGCCGACGGCGCGAACCCCTATCACTCATCGGCCGGATTCGACGATTTCAGCGACATGTTTTCCGACCTGTTTCGCGCCGGCGGTCAGGGCGGGAATCGCGCCAATATTCGAATGCGGGGCGGCGATGTCCGCTATTCCATGGAAATATCGCTTTTGGAAGCGGTCAACGGCGCGAAAAAGCGCGTCACCATGCCGGATGGCAAATCCCTCGACATCACTGTCCCGCCGGGTCAGCGCGATGGTCAGATGCTGCGGTTGCGCGGTCAGGGAATGCCCGGGCTTGGCGGCGGCGACGCGGGAGACGCCTATGTGGAAGTGCGCGTTGCGCCCCATAAAATATTTCACCGTCGCGGCAACAACATTCATCTCGATCTGCCGATCGCCCTGAACGAGGCCCTGCTGGGCGCAAAGGTGCGGGTGCCGACGGCCGGCGGCGCGGTGACGATGACAATTCCCGTGGGATCGAACTCGGGCGACACGCTACGCTTGAAGGGCAAAGGCGTGGCGGCCGGCAAAGGACGCGCGGCGGGCGACCAGATTGTGACTCTGCGCGTGGTCCTGCCAGAAAATCCCGACGAAGAATTGACATCATTTGTGGAAGGCTGGGCCAAGGACCACCCCTATGATCCCAGGGCAGCCATGGAGGGTTATGAAGATGCGCAATGAAGCGGAAATTCTGCAGGATTTTTCCCTCTTGCAAAGAGAAACGCTGCATATGTGGATTGACCGGGGCTGGATCGCGCCACAGGGAAGCCGCAGCGCCTACCGGTTTCAGGAAATCGACGTGGCGCGCATTCGCCTGATCCACGAATTCCACTATGAATTTGAACTGGACGAAGAGGCGATGGACGTCATCCTGCCGCTGCTCGATCAGGTCCACGGCTTGCGCCGCGAACTGCGCCGGCTTGCCCGCGCCGTCAATGCCCAGCCCGAGGACATCCGAAATCGTATCGCCGCGTCCATGGATGAAACCGGCTGATGCAAATTCACTTTCTGGGCGGCGTCGGAACGGTCACCGGGTCCAAATATCTGGTCGAGGCGGGATCGCGTCGGATCATGGTCGATTGCGGCCTGTTCCAGGGCTACAAGAACCTTCGGTTGCTCAATTGGAAGACCCTGCCGGTCGATCCCAGGACCATCGATGCGGTGGTGCTGACCCACGCCCACCTCGACCATTCGGGCTACCTTCCGGTGCTGGTGCGCGACGGATTCCAGGGACGGATTTATGCGACGGCGGCGACCCGCGATCTCTGCGAAATCCTGTTGCGCGATTGCGCCTACCTGTTCGAACGGGACGCCGAATTCGCCAACCGGCACCAATTCTCCAAGCATCATCCAGCCAAGCCTCTCTATACCCAGGCCGACGCGGAAGAGGCCATCAAACGCTTCACAACCCTGGAATTCGAGCAGAACCACAAGGTGGCGGACGGGATCGACCTCAACTTCTCACATTCCGGCCATATCCTGGGGTCGGCTTTCGTGAAATTGGCGTGTGATGGTGAAACAATTTTGTTTTCCGGAGACCTGGGCCGCCCCAACAGCCCGACCATGGTGGACCCGGCCATCGTCCGGTCGACCGACCATCTGGTAATCGAATCCACCTACGGCAACCGGCAACATGAAACCGACGACCCGGAAGACGTTCTGGCCGACATCATCACACGAACGGCGGCGCGCGGCGGCGCGGTGGTGATCCCGGCCTTCGCGGTCGGCCGCTCCCAGACCATCCTGTACCATCTGCACCGGCTCAAGGAAGCGAACAGGATTCCCGACCTGCCCATATTCCTCGACAGCCCCATGGCCATCAACGCGAGCGAGATCTTCTGCAAGCACGCGAAGGACAATCGTCTGAGCGAGGCTGAATGCCGGGCCACCTGCAACGTGGCCAAATATATCCGGCATCATGAAGAATCGAAGCAGCTGGACCGGAACCCCGTCCCCATGGTGTTGATTTCGGCCAGCGGCATGGCGACCGGCGGGCGCATCATCCATCACCTGAAGACCTTCGCGCCCGATCCGCGCAACACAATCCTGTTCACGGGGTTTCAGGCCGGCGGCACGCGGGGCGCCGCAATGAATGCAGGCGCCGAGACGATCAAGATACACGGCCAGTATGTGAAGGTGAAGGCGGAGGTGCGCAATCTTCACATGCTGTCGGCCCATGCCGATGCCGACGAGATCATGGGCTGGCTAGGACATTTCGAGACCGCCCCCCGGAACACATTCATCACCCATGGCGAGCCGGACGCCGCCGATGCGCTGCGCCATCGGATCGAAGAGGAGATGGGCTGGACATGCCATGTGCCGACGCTCGGCGAAAAATTCGATTTGACTTCATGATGCAACACGGCCGGCGCTGATAAGTGGAGCGCGGCGCAGCTTGCCGCAAAATTCCCCCTGAATGCTGCATACGGGAACTTGTTTCAATTGACTCATCGCAATGCGGCCCCTACCGTTCTCTGAACGGGGAAAAAAGGCACGGCGTCAGTGGCAACGCTCTTACAGGTCGAGAATCTGCAAACGCAGTTCTATACATCTGCAGGCACCGTGAAGGCGGTGGACGGGATTTCCTATACGATAGAGGAAGGCGAGACCGTCGCGATCGTCGGCGAGTCCGGTTGCGGCAAATCGGTCGGCGCGCTTTCCTTGCTGCGCCTGATCCCCGACCCGCCCGGCCGCATCGTCGGCGGGCGCATCATGTTCCAGGGCGTCGACCTCCTGACCCTCTCCGACCGGGAAATCCGTAACGTGCGGGGCCGCGATATCGCGATGGTATTCCAGGAGCCGATGACCTCGCTCAATCCGGTGCTGACCATCGGACGCCAGCTCACCGAAACCCTGACCCATCATCTGTCGATGAGTGATCAACAGGCCCATGCCCGGGCGGTCGAACTGCTCGATCTGGTCGGCATTTCCGATCCGGAACGACGTCTTCTGCAATATCCCCATCATTTCAGCGGCGGCATGCGCCAGCGGGTGATGATCGCCATGGCCTTGTCCTGCGAACCCAAATTGATCATCGCCGATGAACCGACGACGGCCCTCGACGTGACGATTCAGGCCCAGATCCTTGAACTGATGAAGGAGCTGACCAAGCGGAT
>CALGIA010000309.1 GCA_937916005.1 uncultured Rhodospirillaceae bacterium | reverse complement strand
TTGGTGAGCTTCGACTCCGCGTTTCACGAGGTGCCGACGCCGACCAACCCGATCGGCGCCAAGGGCGCGGGCGAGGCCGGCGCGGTCGGCGCGCTGCCGACCATGATGAACGCCATCGTCAATGCGCTGAACCCGCTGGGCGTGGACCATGAGCAGATGCCGGCGACGCCGGAACACATCTGGCGCGCGATCAACGACGCCGCCTGATGATCCGCTAGCCCTTGCACCGACGCCACAGATCTTCGGCGGCGCGCACGGCTTCATCCACGGTCAGCCCGTCCATCAGACTATCCTGATTGCGGTGATCGAAATCGGGCGCCTCGACCAGCTCGGCATAGCTTTGCCGGGTCCGCGCCACCGCCGCTTTTTTGCCCCAGGGACGGTAGCGATGTTCCGGGCTCGGGCCGAACAGACCCAATGTGGGCGCGCCGGACGCGGCGGAAAGATGCATCAGCCCGGAATCATTGCCGATATACAACGCGCACCGTTTCATGGAGGCGTAGGCGGCGGGCAATGGCTGGCCGAACAGATCGATCCGGCGGTCATGGGGAATGGAATCGATCAGACCCCTGGCCCGTTCCCGCTCATCCGGCCCGCCCATCAGGGCGACCATGGCGCCGGGCAGGATGCCGTCGGTTGCGGTCAATCGCTCCACGAGGGCGGCGAAATGTTCGGCGCGCCATTCCTTGGCGCCCCAATTGGCGGTCGGTCCGATGGCCAGCACGGGCCGATCATCGGGAATTGCCGCCGCCCCCGCCGCCTCGGCGGCGTCATCGACCCAGATCAGCGGGTCGGGCGCGGGGTCGAGCCGCAAGGCGCTTGCGTCTTCCTCCACCCGGTGGGCGCCGGGGATCGCCGCGCCCTTGATGTAACGGTGGCGCGCCCAGAGAAACCAGGACAGGCCGGACCGTCTGAGATCGACCACCACCTCCCAGCGCCGGCCGACACAGCCCCACCACAGGGACAGCCAATGGGTCTTGTAGGGTTGCTTGCGAATGACAATGACCCGGTCGAGACGCGGCACGGCGCGGAACAACGGCGCGGCCGGCGCGCCGCAGGCGACGGTGAAACGCGCGTCCGGATGGGTCTCCACGAGATGGGCGAGCAGGCCGGAAGACAGGATCGCATCGCCGATCCGTGTGCCCGTGATGAACAATATGTTTTTCGCCATAATCTGACCCGCTGCGCCGATCAATAGTCCCGATACAGCTTTTCCTCGACCAGGGGCGAGCCGAGCAAATCATTCAATTCCCGCTTCAGGGCGGCGCGGTGGTCATTTCTCCGGTAGACCGAGCGCGCCAGAGCGACAAATTCATCGCCGAATTCCTGACGCCGTTCGCAATCCCTGATGTCGTCCTCGATCTCCCAAAGCTGCGCATTGACGTCCTTGAGTTGCTGATACACCGCGCTGAAATCCGGCCCATCCGAGAGCCCCTGATCCCGCGCCCGGGACAGAATGTCGAGTTCGCGCGCGATGTTTGCGCGTTGGCCCGCATCGCTCACCTTTTCCAGCTTGATCTCAAGGATCGAGATCTTGTCCAGCATTTCGCCGTATGAAACTTCAACAGTGATCGTCACGATATTCTCCCGGTGGGCAGGGCAACCGGCAACATCGACTTACCCGCCCCGCACTGATAGGTAACAGGTCTATTATTTCCGTGCAAAGGAATGGGCAAAGGATTGGCGAAATGAGCGGTCTGAAAGTTGGATTTGTCGGTATCGGCACCATGGGATGGCCAATGGCCGCCTGTATCGCACGGGCCGGACTGGAACTCCATGTTCTCGACGTAAACCCGTCGGTGGCCACCGCTTTTGCCGATGAATTCGGCGCCACCGCCCACGAAACGCCTTTGAAACTGGCCCAATCATGCGATATCGCGGTCACCATGGTCCCGACCGGCGCGGATGTACGCAAGGTCGCACTTGGAGAGAACGGCCTCGCCGACGGTTTCGCCGGAAACGGCATCCTGATCGATATGAGTTCGTCCGAACCCTCAGGCACAGAAGCTCTGGCGGCGGAACTGGCCGAACGCGGCGTCGCCATGATCGATGCGCCGGTGTCGGGTGGACGGGCCAAGGCGGTGGACGGCAGTTTGACCCTGATCGTCGGCGGGGACGATGCGGTGATCGATCGTTGCCAGCCGGTGCTGGACGCCATGGGCGACAATATTTTCCGCACCGGACGCGTGGGCTCGGGTCACGCCATCAAGGCCATCAACAATCTGATGAATGCGGCGGGCCTGCTGGTCGGTGGCGAGGCGCTGCTGATCGGCAAGCGCTTCGGGCTTGACCCGGACATCATCGTCGACGTCATCAACGCATCGACGGGCATGAACCACGCGACGGTCAACAAGTTCAAACAGCGGGTATTTTCGCGCAGTTTCGATTCAGGGTTTCCGATGGATCTCATGATCAAGG
Organism: uncultured Rhodospirillaceae bacterium; assembly: GCA_937916005.1. Lineage (GTDB taxonomy): Bacteria > Pseudomonadota > Alphaproteobacteria > MPNO01 > MPNO01 > CALGIA01. The sequence goes on along the minus strand of CALGIA010000309.1, from coordinate 864 downwards.
ATCTCGATATCGCGCTGGGGCTGGCGCGTGAAACCCACACGCCCGCGCCCTATGCCGCCCATTGCCGGGAAATCTGGGCCACGGCGGGGCTCAATCTGGAAAACCGCCCGGATCACACTGAAATCGTGCGCTGGCTGGAAAAAATTTCAGGCGCCGAGCTTGATACAAAAGGGTGAGTACGCCCCCGATCAGCCCGTACAGCCCCAAGCTGGACAATATGGTCGGCGTCCTGTGGATGCTTGCCGCCGTGTTATCGCTGACCGCCATGTTTACGATCCTGAAACAGATGACCACCGAATTGCCGGTCTTCGTGGTCGCCATCACGCGCACCTTCGTTGCGCTGCTGTTCATGACGCCGTGGCTGATGCGGGTCGGGTTATCGGGTCTGGCGACCACCCGCATGCGGATGCATTTCCTGCGATCCTTCTTCGGCATCGCGGCATTCGCCTGCGTCATGTATGCGCTCAGCAAATTGCTGCTGTCCGACACCATGGTGCTGTCGTTTACGACGCCGTTCTGGTCGATCATCGTTTCGGCGCTGATGCTGGGCGAGGTCATTCGCCGTTACCGTACAATCGCCACCATCATCGGATTTTTCGGGGTCATCCTGATCGTCAAGCCCCAGGCGGGGGTTGACCCGGCCATGCTGGTGGCCCTGCTCGGCGCATTGCTGACCAGCGGCGCGATGATTTCCATGAAATCGCTCTCACGGACCGAGCCGCCGAACCGGATCGTGTTCCTGTTCTTTTTATACGGCACGCTGATTCTGCTGCCCCTCGCCGCCATCACCTGGCAGACCCCGGACCTGATACAAATCGGCTGGCTGGTGCTGGCGGGATTTCTCGGCACAATCGGCCAGATTTT
>CALGIA010000308.1 GCA_937916005.1 uncultured Rhodospirillaceae bacterium | reverse complement strand
GCGCCAGGATAAAAACTATGTCACTGATGATGGCGCCACGGTGTCGGCTCATTTGGTTACCACCGCGACCCGCGATTCCAATGACAAGTTTCTGTATGGCGTTTCAATCATTGAAGACGTTGGGGAGAAACGCCGGATCGAAGCCCAACTCCGGCAGGCCCAGAAGATGGAAGCCGTTGGGCAGCTCACAAGTGGAATAGCCCATGATTTCAATAATTTGCTGACCATAATCATGGGAAACCTTGAGCTCCTTGAGGCGCGGGTGAAGGATGATGCGGCGGGCCAGAAATCGGTTCTTGCGGCTTTGTCGGCGGTGCGTCGGGGGGCGGAATTGACCAGTCGCCTGCTTGCGGTTTCACATGGCCAGGCCTTGTCGCCCAGTTCCGTTGAGATCAACCAGTTGGTCACCGGAATGACGGAGCTGTTGCAACGATCCCTGGGGGAAGAGATCGAAATTGCGGCGGAGAGGGACAGGGAAGTGTGGCCCGCCCTGGTCGATGCGGGTCAGTTGGAGAATGTTATTCTCAACCTGGCGTTAAATGCGCGGGACGCCATGATTTATGGCGGTCGGCTGACGATCTCAACCGGGAATCAGAAACTTGATGCGGATTTCGTCGCGCGGAATCCCGAAGTCATTCCGGGCGACTATGTCAAGATTTCGGTCAGTGATAGCGGTACGGGGATCTCGCCTGAAATCATCGATCGCGTGTTCGAGCCGTTTTTCACCACCAAGGATGTGGGGAAAGGCAGTGGGCTGGGGCTGAGCATGGTGTTCGGATTCGTAAAGCAATCAAATGGTCATATCAGCATCCAAAGCCGGGAGGGCGAGGGGACGACCATCACGATTTACTTGCCCCGATCATCGGAGCAGGTAAAGGCTGTTCAAGCGAAGCAAAAAGCAGAAACCGCGTCGGGCGGTAAGGAAACCATTCTTGTGGTTGAGGATAATCCGGATGTCCGCTCGTATGTTGCCGGGTTGCTCAATTCAATGGGCTATCAGGTTCACGAAGCGGAGGATGGAAAATCCGCGCTGCAGCTTCTTGATGGCGGGCTTGAACCGGATTTGTTGTTTTCCGACCTGGTGCTCCCCGGCGGTCTAAACGGAAAAATGGTTGCCGACGAGGCGTGCAAGCGGTGCCCGGGGCTGAGGGTCATGTTTACATCGGGTTATTCCGCAACCGTCATGAACCGGCGGGGTGAGTTGGATGACAATGCGGTCTTGTTGAACAAGCCCTATACGTCCAAGGAGCTGGGGCGAAAACTTCGTTCGGTTCTGGACGAACCAATAGATGCCGCATAGGGCCAATCTCGTATGGAGCTCCCATGAAACTGTATGATTGGAGCATTGCGCCAAACCCGCGCCGGGTGCGGATTTATCTCCGTGAAAAAGCCATCGATATTGCCATCGAAGAGGCAGGTTATCCGGACAAGCCGATCCTGAAGCCCGACTATCTGGCGGCCCATCCCCATCGCCGGGTGCCCCTGTTGGTGCTGGATGACGGTACGGAAATCAGCGAGGCCATGGCGATCTGTCGTTATTTCGAGACTCTTTATCCCGAACCCGCGCTGATGGGCGGCGACGCCAGGGAACGCGCGATTGTGGAAATGTGGGAACGGATGGCGGAATGGGAAGGCATGGTTGCTGTGTCGGAGGTATTCCGGAACTCGAAGCGCAGCTTTACGGATCGGGGTGTCGCCGGTAGCGCCGAACCCATGCCGCAAATCCCGGCCCTGGTTGAGCGCGGCATGCAGCGGGTCGGACTGTTTTTTGACAAATTCAATACCCAGCTCGCTCACAACGAGTTCCTCGCGGGCGATAAATTCAGCGTCGCCGACATCACGACGCTTTGCGTGATCGATTTCGCCATCCTGGTCGGGCTCGAAATTCCGGAAACCTGCCCCGATGTTGCGCGGTGGCACGCCTCTGTATCGGCCCGTCCGAGCGCCAAGAGTTAGTTCGTTTCACGAACACCGGCTGCAATCTCCGCCCGCGTCGGAATTTCGAGCAGAAAACGCCACATATAAGCCATTGACGGATTCTGCATTCAGGGCGTAAACGGATTCTTAACCTTAACAAGGCGTTTATATTTTGGCCGGAAGAATACCGGAAAGTTTGAGAATTAGGAGTATCCAGTTGACGCCAGGTCGGTTCGTGCGCGGGGGACACGGGCGGGTTTTGAGCCGTGTATTTATTGCCGTTCTATCGCTTGTAACGTTTCTGGTGGTTCCCGCCTTATCTGTCTCGGCGGCCGCCCAGCAATTTTCCGTGCCTGATCTGGATTGGAAAACCGGTTGGCCCGTGGCCGGGCTGTTGGCCGTGCTGGTTTTTATCGTCGCCCTGTGGTCGTTGTTTCGCGGCCGGTCGCGCCGACGCATGATTGTGCTGCGTCAGCTGTTTGAGGCCCTGTTCGAAAATGACCACGATGCCCGGTTGATCACCACGCCGAAAGGGAAGGCGCTGGCGGCCAGCGCTGCATGGCGCGCCCGGCTGGAGGTCTCGCCCAAAAATCCGATTGCCGGGTTGCGCAATACTTTGTTTGCCGGCGACAACGTTGAATCCGAATTGGCGCGGTTGATCGGGTCGGCGTCGGAGGGCGAGAGCTGCCACGCGGATCTCTCGCTGATAGGCACCCCGAATTTGCGGCAGCGCATCACCGCCGAGCCATTTTCCGGCAATCCCGGCTGGGTGGTCTGGTCGCTGTCTTCGGACCGGAATCACACCGCGTTGGATGAAGCCGTTCGGTTGGGTCACCAGCGGTTGGCCAGTTTCCTTGATGCTGATGCGGTCGGCTTCTATTCACTGGATCAGGATGGCGTGTTTCTGTCAATCGACGGCACGATCGCCGGTTGGCTTGGTCATACAGCCGAAGACATCGTGACGGCGCGACGCAGTCTGCGTGAATTCCTGGCCGAAGCCGGAAACGAGGACGGATCCCAAACAGATGTGGGTTCCCTTTCCGAGGAAGCCGAGGGCGCGCTACATCTGAAGGACAGTGACGGCAACATTTTCAGTGTGATCTATGCCCAGGAATTTGTGGCCGGCCATCACGGGCGTCATTTCGAGACCCGCTCCATGATGCGGCGTTTGGCGGATGCTGAACAGAATGCAGAGACCGGCGTCGCCGTTCCGCTTCTGAGCCTTCGGAAATCCGGCAGGAATGCCCGGATTGAGAGCCCCGATGGGGGAGAAGGCTGGGAAGACCGTTTCCGCCATCTGTTCCTTGAAGCCCCGGTCGGGATTGCAATGGTTGATCGTGAAGGCCGGGTCCGCGAGTGCAACGGAGCCCTGAGCAATCTGCTGGGTCTCGAGCCGGGCATGGCCGCCGGCAAGCTTCTGGAAGAGCTCGTTGCGCTCGCTGGCAATAACGCCATGAAAATGGATGCATGGCTTGATCTGGCGCGCCAGGGCGGGGCGTCGGTTGATCCCCTGACCGTGACCCATCTGGACGGCAATGCGACGACCGTTCTGGTCGCCAATATCCTGCCTGGGGAAGATGGCGATGGCGGGCCCTATCTGGTCGTCCATGCGCTGGAAAAAGGCGGTGAGGGGGAAATTGGCGAAAGCGGCCAGCAATCGCAGAAAATGGAGCTTGTCGGGCAACTCGCCGGTGGCATCGCCCATGATTTCAATAATCTTTTGACGGCGATGATCGGGTTCTGCGATCTGCTGCTGCTGCGTCATAGCCCCAAGGATCAGTCCTTCGCCGACATCATGCAGATCAAGCAGAATGCCAACCGGGCGGCCAATCTGGTGCGTCAGCTTCTGGCATTTTCGAGGCAACAGACCCTGCAGCCCAAGGTGCTGAACCTGACCGATGTGCTGGCCGAACTGTCTCACCTGCTGCGGCGGCTGATTGGCGCCCGGATCGAGCTTAATATGGTCCATGGCCGGGAAGTCGGGCTGGTGAAGGCGGATCAGGGTCAGCTTGAACAGGTGGTGATCAACCTGGCCGTCAATGCACGCGACGCCATGACAGGTGAGGGCGCGTTGACCATTGAAACCGGCTTGATCCCGGTTGGAGATCCCCGTCTGCGCACTTATGCCGATTTGCCCGACGGGAATTATGTAACGGTCCAGGTGATCGACACGGGGTCCGGCATTCCGCCGGAAATTCTGGAAAAGATCTATGAGCCGTTTTTTACCACCAAGGGGGTCGGCGAGGGCACCGGGCTTGGGCTTGCAACCGTCTATGGCATCGTCAAGCAGACCGGTGGACATATCTTCGTCGACTCAACCCAGGGCAAAGGCACCTGCTTTACGATTCTGCTGCCGTCCCACGATGCGGAAACAGTCGATGAGGCCGTTGATCAGCCCGTGGAAGCGGCCGCACCCGCACCGCGTCTCGATCTTGCCGGTGCGGGCACGGTTTTGCTGGTCGAGGATGAAGACGCGGTGCGTTTGTTCGGCGCCCGGGCATTACGCAATAAGGGGTATGAGGTCATCGAGGCCAAGAACGGAGAAGAGGCGCTTGAAATCCTCAAGACCGACGCCGACAGCATCGATCTCCTGATTACCGATGTGGTGATGCCTGGGGTTGATGGTCCCACATTGATCCGCCAGGTGCGTATCGATCATCCCGGTATGAAAGTCATTTTCATTTCGGGTTATACGGAAGACGCCTTCCGCAAGAATCTCGATGAGGGCGAAGTGGTCCACTTCCTGCCCAAGCCATTCTCGCTCCAGCAGCTTGCCGGCAAGGTCAAGGAAGTGATGCAGGAAGACGCGGCCTGATCAATTTCCGCCGCGAAAATGCGACGTCGCATAAGAACAATCCGAGAACATCATTTAAGTCATTGAAAAGAAGCCATTATTTTTTGCTTGATAATGAGAACAAACCATGTACATTTATCGTCATTGCAACAACGTCCACCCTGTGGAATAACGAAGGAGCAGTTTGATGGCGGATAGTTCTCTAAGATTGGTCGAAAAGGACGGTATGGATAAGAACAAGGCTCTAGAGGCGGCGCTTAGCCAGATCGAACGCTCTTTCGGCAAGGGCTCGATCATGAAGCTGGGCGAGGGCGGTCAGATTGCCGATATCGAATCCGTTTCGACCGGATCGCTGGGGCTTGATATCGGGCTCGGCATCGGCGGTTTGCCGCGTGGCCGGGTCATTGAAATCTATGGTCCGGAAAGTTCGGGCAAAACCACGCTGGCGCTCCATGTGGTGGCGGAAGCCCAGAAAAACGGCGGCACCTGCGCCTTTATCGATGCGGAACATGCGCTTGATCCGGCCTATGCGGCCAAACTCGGGGTGGATGTGCAGGAACTCCTGATCTCGCAGCCCGATACGGGGGAACAGTCCCTTGAAATCGCCGACACGCTGGTGCGCTCCGGCGCGCTTGATGTGATCGTGATCGATTCGGTCGCTGCCCTGGTGCCCAGGGCGGAACTCGAAGGCGAAATGGGCGATACCCATGTGGGACTTCAGGCCCGTTTGATGAGCCAGGCGCTTCGTAAACTCACCGGCTCTATCTCGCGGTCGAAATGCATGATCATCTTCATCAATCAGATCCGGATGAAAATCGGCGTCATGTTCGGCAGTCCGGAAACCACGTCGGGCGGCAACGCGTTGAAATTCTATGCCTCGGTCCGGCTTGATATCCGCCGTATTGGCGCCATCAAGGACCGGGATGAGATCGTCGGCAACCAGACACGGGTCAAGGTGGTCAAGAACAAGATGGCGCCGCCCTTCAAGGTCGTCGAATTCGACATCATGTATGGTCAGGGAATCTCCAAGATGGGTGAATTGGTCGATCTTGGCGTCAAGGCCGGTATTGTCGACAAATCCGGCTCCTGGTTCTCCTATGGCGATCAGCGCATTGGCCAGGGTCGGGAAAATGTGAAGGAATTTCTCCGCGAAAACCCGGCAATGGCCGAAGAAATCGAACAGCGTATTCGCGCCGATGCGGGTATTCTTGGCGAAGCAATGATGACCAATCCCGGTACTCATGATGATGAGGAAGACGACCAGCAGGCCGTCTGATTGGGAATAATCGAACCCTCCTGAAACGCGCGGCTTCGGCTGCGCGTTTTTTATGTTTACCCGGCCTCGCGTTGGACCAGAGACCTCACGCTGGACACGACACCTCGCGCTGGACACGACTCCGGCGGGCGTTTAAAAAGCGGGGCCGCTGTGACTGGATGCAATTTCCGCGGATCGCCGAAATAAGGTAAAAGTAAAGACAGATGCAAAGCACCAACGACATTCGCGCGGCATTTTTTGATTTCTTCGCGGGTCAGGACCATGTGGTTCTGCCGTCGTCGTCCCTGGTACCCCATAATGATCCGACGCTGCTGTTCACCAACGCGGGCATGGTGCAGTTCAAGAATTACTTTACCGGCATGGAAACGCCGCCGGTTCCCCGGGCGGTGACGTCGCAGAAATGCGTCCGCGCCGGGGGTAAGCATAACGATTTGGAAAATGTGGGCTATACGGCGCGCCATCACACATTTTTTGAAATGCTCGGAAACTTTTCATTCGGCGATTATTTCAAGGAGCGCGCCATTACGCTCGCCTGGGACCTGATCACCCGGGAATTCGGCATCGCCGAAAACCGCCTCCTGGTTACGGTGTATCACGAGGATGAGGCGGCCGCAGCCCTTTGGCGGCGGATCGCGGGGTTACCGGACGACCGCATCATCCGTATCGCGACCAGCGATAATTTCTGGTCAATGGGTGAAACAGGCCCCTGTGGCCCGTGTTCAGAAATATTTTATGACCATGGCGACCACATTCCCGGTGGCCCACCGGGCAGCCCGGACGAAGATGGCGACCGGTTCGTCGAGATCTGGAATCTGGTGTTCATGCAGTTCGATCAGCGCGGCCCCGGTGACCGTATCGACCTTCCGTCTCCCTCCATTGATACGGGCATGGGACTGGAGCGGATCGCCGCCGTCATGCAGGGCGTCCATGACAATTACGATACGGACGGGCTTCGCGTTCTGATCAATGCATCGGCGGACATTTCGGGCGTCCATGCCGATGGCGACCATGCCGTGTCGCACCGGGTGATCGCCGATCATCTCCGGGCAGCCAGTTTTTTGATCGCAGATGGGGTTTTGCCGTCCAATGAGGGCAGGGGCTATGTATTGCGCCGTATCATGCGGCGCGGCATGCGTCATGCCCATATGTTGGGCTGCGTTGAGCCGTTGATGTGGCGTCTGGTGCCGGCTCTGCTCGGCGAGATGGGTCAGGCTTTTCCCGAGCTTGGCCGTGCCGAAGCCCTGATGACCGAAACCCTGAAGCTGGAAGAATCCCGTTTCAAGGAAACCCTTGGCCGTGGCCTTGGTTTGCTGGAAGAGGAAACCGCCAAGCTGGCCGATGATGCGCCGCTGCCGGGCGAAGTGGCGTTCAAGCTGTATGACACCTTCGGTTTTCCCCTTGATCTGACCGAGGATGTGCTGCGCGGCCAGGGGCGGGTTGTGGAAACCGCGGGGTTCGACGTTGCCATGGAGCGTCAGCGCGCGGATGCCCGCAAGTCCTGGAAAGGGTCCGGTGAAACCGCGTCGGAAGAAGTCTGGTTCGATATTCGGGACCGTGCCGGCGCGACGGAATTCCTGGGCTATTCCAGCCTGGTTGCGGAAGCCCGGATTGTCGCGGTGGTTGTGGATGGGGCCGAGGTGGATGGGGCGGAAAGCGGCGCGACGGTAGCGGTCGTTACCAACCAGACTCCGTTCTACGGCGAATCCGGTGGCCAGGTGGGCGATACGGGTATCATGTTCAGCGCCGGCGGAGCCGAGATCATTGTGAGCGATACGCGCAAGGAACTGGGCGCTGTTCATGTCCATATCGGCGAGGTGACGCGGGGCCGGATCGCGCCCGGCGATGTCCTGGAACTGCGGGTCGACGGCCAACGGCGAAATGATCTGCGCGCCCATCATTCGGCGACCCATTTGCTGCATGAAGCGTTGCGCCAACTGCTTGGCGAGCATGTCACCCAAAAAGGTTCCATGGTGGCGGCGGACCGTCTGCGCTTTGATATCAGCCATCCCAAAGCCATCCCGGCGGAAGATCTGCGAACCTTGGAGCGTGCGGTCAATGGCCGTGTTCGGGCCAATCTGGATGTCACTACCCGCCTGATGACTCCCGATGAAGCCATCGGGGAAGGCGCAATGGCGCTGTTTGGGGAAAAATACGGCGACGAGGTCAGGGTGGTCTCCATGGGCCAGGGCGATGACCGTTATTCTGTCGAACTTTGTGGCGGCACTCATGTCCGGCGCACCGGGGATATCGGCGCCTTCAAGATCATCAGCGAAGGCGCGCTGGCGTCCGGCGTCCGGCGTCTTGAAGGGCTCGCGGGGTCGGCGGCGGAGGAGTATTTCGCCGCCCAGGAGGAGTTGTTGCAGCAATCGGCGGCGGAACTCAAAACCACGCCCCAGGATGTGCCCGCCCGGATCGCGGCGTTGCTGGATGAGCGCAAGAGGTTGGAACGGGAACTGGCCGACACGCGGCGCAAGCTGGCGACCGGCGGCGGCGCGGGTAATGGCGGCGGCAATTCGGCCAAGGATGTTGCCGGCATTAAATTCGCCGGACGATTGGTTGAGGGCGTGCCGGCCAAAGAGCTCAAACCGATGGCCGATGATCTCAAGCAGCAGATCGGCTCCGGTATCGTCGCGATCATTGCCGTTGAAGACGGCAAGGCCTCCCTCGTTGTGGGCGTGACGGCGGACCTCACCGACCGGTTCGATGCCGTGATGCTGGTGCGTGCCGGTTCGGTGGCGCTCGGCGGCAAGGGCGGCGGCGGGCGGCCCGACATGGCCCAGGCCGGTGGTCCCGACGGGGATGCGGCGACTGTCGCTCTGGAAACAATTGAAGGGGCGATTGCCGAGCAGGCCGGTACGGCCTGATCCCGGGGGTCGCCACCATTGCCATGAAGAGCCTCAGGCGACGTCTTTATGCCATTCTGGAAGAAGATGACGAGCGGCGCGGTACCGGTCGGCTCTGCAATTTTCTGCTGATTCTTCTGATTGTCGCCAATGCCATAGCAGTGGTTCTGGAATCCGTACCGTCGATCGCTGCGGATTACATGACGGAATTTCGGGCCTTTGACGCCGCTTCCGTGGGGGTTTTCACTGTTGAATACGGATTGCGGGTCTGGTCGGCGGCGGACCATCCGACCTGGTCGGCGCGCGGTATCTGGTATGCCCGGATGCGTCATATCGTCAGTCCCCACGGAATTATCGATCTTCTGGCAATTTTGCCATTCTATCTCAGTGCTTATTTCGGCGTGGATCTGCGCATATTCCGGATGCTGCGTGCGCTCCGGATATTGAAACTGACCCGCTATTCACCCGCGCTGGGGACCATGGCAACGGTTATCCGCAAGGAATTCCACGTCGTTGTCGGGGCGCTGGTCATTCTCCTGGTCTTGGTGATGATATCGGCCACCCTGATTCATTATCTCGAGGCGGTCGCCCAGCCGAAAATATTCGGCACCATCCCCGACTCGATGTGGTGGGCCATGGAAACCCTGACCACGGTCGGGTATGGCGACGCGGTCCCGCAGACTCTGTTCGGCCGCGTGGTGGGGGCGATCGTGATGCTGCTGGGGATCGGCGTGTTCGTCATGTGGACCAGTATTTTCGCGGTTGGATTTCTGGAAGAAACCCGTAAGCAGGGTTTCGTCATCACCTGGCGTCTGGTTGCCCGGGTTCCGGTTTTTCAGGATCTCGATGCTGTGCGGATCGCCGAAATAGCGAGCTTGCTTGTGCCGGAAACCCTGCCGCCGCGTTTTACAGTGATGCGCCGGGATGAGGCGGCCAATTCAATGTATTTCATCGCTTCGGGCGATGTGGAAGTGGAGCATCCCGAGCATACTTTTCATCTCGGGCCGGGTCATTTCTTCGGGGCCCTGGCGTTGCTCGATCAGACGCCGCGCCAGGCCACGGTGACGACCTTGACCGAATGCCGTTTGCTGCGGTTGGACGGTGAGGAATTCCGTGATCTCATGAAGGACGAACCCGAGATCAGGGAAGAAATTATTCGGGTCACCCGGCAACGCCGCCGGCGTGGTCTGGTCCCGCTTGATGAGGATGAAGCTGGAACCGCCACTGAATAAAACGGCCCGCCCTGCCTGTGCGCAGAGCGGGCCGCCAATGTCAGGGCGTATCAAAAAGCGGTAGCGTCACTTACCCCAGGGTTTGATAGCTGCCTTTAGGGCCGCGTAGCCTTCGAGGAATCCCGGACGTTTTCCACTGTAAATTTTATCGAATGCCGCGATCGCTCCATCAAGCCAGGCTTTGAGCTCGGCGTTGTCCGGGTTGGCGTCGATATAGGCGTCGCGGATCAGCACGAAGTGGATGCGTGGATCGTAGGGTTGCTTGGTGCCCCCCACGGTTTCATCGCCATCGAGGAGTCTCAACAGCATGGCATCGGCGGAACCCAACGTTTGTTCGTGGATCGCCGGTCCGGTCATGCGGTGCATGACCGACGTCATGTCCCGCCCGTTGCCGGTGGTGTAACCCATATCGGTCCAGATCTTGTTCATGTTGACGTCTTTGCCGAGATGTTTGGCGACAAGTCCGCCAAAGGCGCGCAGCGGGTCGGAAATATCGGCCATCAGATCGGTCAGCCGGTCACCATCCAGATCTGTCGCGAGGATGATGCAGTCGCGCTTTTCGATCAGATCCCAGATCATCAGGCCGTAATTGGTGTCGGCGATATGCTGTTCGATACGGCCGCCCCAGTTTTCCATGCCGTCCTTGAAGTCGGCCGGCAGCAAGGCGATGATCTTGTCGATTTCCACCTTGAACTCGTCATACGGGTCGACGGCGTATTTGCGTCCGACCTCGAACTTGGTGCCCTTGAGGAGCCAACTATGGAGCCCGGCATTGATGCCGTCTTCCTGCGCCTGGGTCGGCTTGGTGGCGACCCGGCCGAGCTTGCCGGTTTCATGCACCATTTTGAGAAACAGTCGGTTGGCATAGGCCATCTGCACACCCGGCGTATTCATTTCCGAATGCACGTTGCCGGTTTTGGCATCGACGCCAAAGACAGCCTTGTCCTGTGAATAGGGCAGGCACGGCATGCAGCGAACCGCTGTGATCGGCCCGTACGGCCGCACGTTACAAAATACGCCGGCCTGGGTACGAAGCGGCGCGTTGCCGGACTTGCCCATAACGACCACTTTGCCGCCCTTGCCGTCATTGACGTAGGCATCGCCCGCCGTTGACCATTTGATGGAGATGCAGGGCATGTTGCCGAACCATGTTAACGGTTCCAGCTTCAAATCATGGCGGATCTGAGACCACATGGGCACGGCGTAAAACGGCAGCCCCAGAACATCAACCGCGGCGACGGTGCCCAGAAGGGCGAACGCATCGGTCAGCGAATGCGCCACCGGGTTCACCGTTCCATCATGGTTGCCGCCCTGCCAGACCACCGCATCGGGATAGCCATCGGGCCGGACATCGGTGGGCTCGAACAAGCCGGACAAAAGTCCCAACAGGTCGCCGCCGTCGGCTTCCGTACGGGCTATGGACATCAGATCGATCATTGGGGCCTCTTACGATTGGAGTTATTGGCCGTGAGAAATGCTCTCGGTATTTCGTTCTAGGGGGTTGGCGACCGATTGGCAATTCAGGACCGGCGCGAACATAATCGCCAACACCGATGAGTGCAAGGCCGGCGGGTATGGGGTCGGAATAAGGTCGGCCATTTATGGTTAATTTCCTGCGATGGACTTCGCAATCGCGCGACCATACAATCGGGCTCCAATCGATGGCGAAATTCACCCGACTGATTGATATTTGATGGAAAAACGACGATTTCAGGGGCGGCTTGCCGTCGGGTTGTTGGCGTGAGCCGTCTGCCCAGCCTGTTTCTGTCGCACGGATCGCCGATGATGGCGGTTGAAGACAGTGCGGCGCGGCGGTTTCTTGCCGGCCTGGGGAGCGTTCTGGAACGGCCGCGGGCGATCCTGATGGCTTCGGCCCATTGGTGCGCCGCCGCACCGATTGTGGGCGGGTGTGTGTCGCCCGAGACCATCCATGATTTCGGCGGTTTCCCGCGACAGCTCTATGAAATGCATTATGAGCCGCCCGGTTCCGCCGAGTTGGCCGGACGCACCGCCGAGCTTCTGGCGCAAAATGGCGTCATGGCCGCGATGGATGATATGCGGGGACTCGATCACGGCGCCTGGGTGCCGTTGATGCTGATGTATCCGGAAGCGGACATTCCGGTCGCGCAGATCAGCACCCAACCCCATCAGGGACCGGCCCATCACTTTGCGCTCGGCGCGGCGGTGTCGCAGCTTCGGGACGAAGGCGTCCTGGTCATCGGTTCGGGCAATTTGACCCATAACCTGGGTGGATTGCGGCGGGATAACCCGGAAGGCGCGCCGGACCCATGGGTTGCGGAATTCGCCGACTGGGTGTTCGACGCGTTGTCGGAAAATCGTTTCGGCGATTTGCTGGACTACCGGCGGCTTGCGCCGCATGCGGTGGGCAACCATCCGAGCGATGAGCATTTCCTGCCGCTCTTTACGGCGCTCGGCGCGGGCGGCGAGGGTGTGACGCCCCAAAGGCTCCATCAAAGTTATTCCTATGGCGCGCTGGCAATGGATGCCTACGCGTTCGATTAGCACTCGATCATTCCCGGGGGGAAGATGTTCCATACCGACCATTCGGCGCTCGTCATTACTGGCCATTTGATGGTCGCATTCCTGTTTCTGTATCGGGGCATTACGGCTTTTCCGCAGTTTGACCACCATCTGAGCCGTTTCCAGGAGCGCGGCATTCCATTTGCCCGCTATGTTCTGCTGGGAGGGTTCGCGACCATGATTGTTGGCGGGGTCATGATTGCCGTGGATTACCATGCCTGGGCCGGCGCGGCCGGCCTGATCCTGTTCACGGTGATGGCGAATTTCCTGTATCACGATTTCTGGACGCTGGAAGATCCACAGCGCCGCCAGACCCATACCTGGATTTTCTGCAATAACATTGCCGTGATGGGCGGGCTGTTCATGATCGTCTCGAATTCCCTGTGAAAAAGCCCGAATTAATCCCCGTTTCCGTGCTGACCGGTTTTCTCGGGTCCGGCAAGACCACGGTGCTGAACCGGGTTCTGAAACAGAAGGGCATGGAAAATACGGCTGTCATCGTCAATGAATTCGGAGAGGTGGGGATCGATCACCTGCTGGTCGAGACCGCGCTGGAGGGCGCGATGCTGCTGGAATCCGGCTGCGTGTG
>CALGIA010000307.1 GCA_937916005.1 uncultured Rhodospirillaceae bacterium | reverse complement strand
GGCGGGAATCGTAATCAAGGGTCACCGTGCTCAGCGCATCCGCGGCGGGCCAGGACCCGCGCGGGACAACTTCGATAGCTCTTTTCATCGCTTCAGGCCCCCGGGCTCAAAACAGAAAGTAGCGCTGCGCCATGGGCAGGATTTCCGCCGGTTCGCAAACCAGAAGCTCGCCATCGGCGCGGACCTCATAGGTTTCCGGGTCGACGTCGATATCCGGCGTGGCGTCGTTCAGAACCATGGCGGATTTGCCGATGCCGCCCCGCGTATTGGACACGGGCAGAAGATCACGCTCCAGCCCCAACGCGCCGCCGATACCGGCATCCAGACTGGCCTGGCTGACGAAGCTGACCGAACTGCGGGTCAGGGATTTGCCGAAGGCGGCGAACATGGGGCGGTAATGCACCGGCTGGGGCGTAGGGATGGAGGCGTTGGGGTCGCCCATGGGAGCGGCGGCGATGGAACCGCATTTGAGGATCACGCTGGGTTTCACGCCGAAGAACGCCGGGTCCCACAACGCCAGATCGGCCAGCTTGCCGACCTCGACCGAGCCCACATGATCGGAAATGCCCTGGGCGATAGCCGGATTGATGGTGTATTTGGCCACATAGCGCCGGACGCGGAAATTGTCGTTCTCTCCGGTTTCTTCCGCGAGCCGACCGCGCTGGCGCTTCATCTTGTCGGCCGTCTGCCAGGTGCGGATGATGACCTCACCGACCCGGCCCATGGCCTGGCTGTCGGACGCAATGATCGAGAACGCGCCCAGATCATGCAGAATATCCTCGGCGGCGATGGTTTCGCGCCGGATTCGGCTTTCGGCGAAGGCCACATCTTCCGGGATATTGGAATCCAGATGATGACAGACCATCAGCATGTCGAGATGCTCATCCACCGTATTGACGGTAAACGGGCGGGTCGGGTTAGTTGATGACGGCAGCACATTGGCTTCGCCGCAGAGCTTGATGATGTCGGGCGCATGTCCGCCGCCCGCGCCCTCCGTATGAAACGCATGGATGGTGCGGCCCTTGAAGGCGGCGATGGTGTTTTCGACGAAGCCTGATTCGTTCAGCGTGTCCGTATGGATCAGCACCTGAACGTCGAATTCATCGGCCACCGACAGGCAGGTGTCGATGGCTGCCGGCGTGGTGCCCCAATCTTCATGCAGCTTGAGCGCACAGGCCCCGGCGCGGATCTGTTCCTCGAGCGGCGCGGGCATGGACGCGTTGCCCTTGCCGAAGAAACCCAAATTCATGGGAAAGCCTTCCGCCGCCTGCAGCATGCGACCGAGATGCCAGGCGCCGGGCGTGCAGGTGGTCGCATTGGTGCCCGCCGCCGGGCCGGTCCCGCCGCCCATCATGGTGGTCATGCCGCTATAGAGCGCCTCGTCGATCTGTTGCGGGCTGATGAAATGTATGTGGACATCCAGCCCGCCCGCCGTGATAATCTTGCCCTCGGCGGCAATGGCTTCCGTGCCCGGCCCGATGATGATGTCCACGCCGGGCTGGACATCGGGATTGCCCGCCTTGCCGATGGCGGCGATGCGGCCGTCGCGCAAGCCGATATCCGCCTTGTAGATCCCAGTATGATCGACAATCACCGCATTGGTGATAACCGTGTCGACGGCGCCGTCGGCACGGCTGACCTGGGACTGGCCCATCCCGTCCCGGATGACCTTGCCGCCGCCGAACTTGACCTCTTCGCCATAGATCGTGCGGTCCTGCTCGATCTCGATAAACAATTCCGTATCGGCGAGCCGAATTTTATCGCCGACCGTGGGGCCGAACATGTCGGCATAAGCGCCTCTGCTGATCTCAAATGCCACTGCCCTATCCTTCCACCGGTCCGTTGATTTTAGCATTGAAGCCGGTCACGATTCTGGCGCCTCCATAAGCCACCAGCCGGACGCTGCGGGACTGGCCCGGCTCGAACCGCACGGCTGTGCCGGCGGGAATATCCAGCCGCCAGCCCTTCGCGGCTTCGCGATCAAAGCTCAGCCCGTCATTGACCTCGTAAAAATGATAGTGGGAGCCGACCTGGACCGGCCGGTCACCCGTATTGGCCACATCTAGCTCGATGGTTGCGCGCCCCTCGTTGAGTGCGATCACGCCGTCCGCGGGGAAAATTTCGCCTGGTATCATGATGCGCGCCCTATCTGATCGGCTGGTGGACGGTCACCAGCTTGGTGCCGTCGGGAAAAGTGGCCTCGACCTGAACGTCGTGGATCATTTCGGGGATGCCTTCCATGACTTGATCGCGGCGCAGCACAGTGGCGCCGGCCTGCATCAAATCGGCGACGCGGCGTCCGTCACGCGCGCCTTCGACGACGAAATCGGTGATCAGCGCGATGGCTTCGGGATGGTTGAGCTTGACCCCCCGTTCGAGCCGCCGCCTGGCCACATTCGCCGCCATGGCGATCAACAGCTTGTCTTTTTCCCGTGGCGTCAGCTGCATCCTCTTTCTCCCTATATTTCCCAGACCCGCGGCAAGCGCGCGGGCAAACCAAGCAATTCAGCGCGCATCGCCGACCAGAACCGCGCGAATGACCGTCGCGTCGCCGCCGCATCTTTTCCCAGAAACCGAACCACCAGCAAGGCTCCAAGACAGGTGACCCCCGCGGTGCAGCCGTCGCCTGTCGCATCCGACAGCAGATTACGAACCATGCCGAGGCAATCCGGCCCGCCGTCGGCTCGATAGATCATCGTGCCGTAGGAAGCCGCGCCGTCGAAATTGTTCGTCCTGGCGATTGTTGCGCCGGGATCATCCGCCAGATGAAGGGCATCGGCCCAAATCAACCGGCCGCCTTCCGTCCATCGCCAGCCATCATGCAGGAAACCCGACTCGAATTTTTCGCCCCGCGCCCGGCGTCCGAACACGATGAATTCGCCGCACAGCAGACGGGACCCGGGTGCGGCCTCAATGGACGTCTTCCGCCGAAGCCGGGCGCCGTCGAACAGGATCGTGCCCTGGGGCATCCATTCCAGCACGGCGTTTGCACCGACCTTCACCTGAACGGAAATTTCCGACACCGGGCCGGCGGATCGATAGATCTTTTCCGCCGCCTGGGTGGTGATCGTGGCGGCGCAACCGTCGCCCGCCTCGATCTCGATTGCGATCCTGTCGCCGCCGACAATGCCCCCCGACGTGGTGACGATGACGCCTTCGAGCGCCCCACCATCGCCCGGGCGGGGAAACAGCACGCGGCACGGGTCGGATTGATACAGATCGCGCAGCCGGGTCGTTCCCTGGTCGGCGGCCACGGTAATCCGCGCCGCGCCGTCGGACCAGCGGGTTTCGGCTTCAGACGGTGAGATAGCGGCGTACATCGCTTTCCACCATGTCCTCTATGGATCCGTCCACGACAACTTCCCCCCGGTCCAGCACGGCATAGCGGTCCGCCAGGTCGCGGGCGAATTCGAAATATTGTTCGACGAGCACAATGGCCATATCGCCCCGTTTCGCCAGATGCTGGATCGCGCTTTCGATTTCCGCCACCGTATCATGGGGCGCTCGATCGGCAACCCGATCGTGAGACATACCGTCGGTAACCCGCGTGCCTTCCTCCGCCAGACGGCGGATCACGCGGCCGATATCCTTGATGATGGACGGCTGGATGCCCTCGGTCGGCTCATCCAGAAGAAGCAGGCGGGGCCGGGTCACCAATGCGCGGCCAATGGCGAGCTGCTGCTGTTGACCGCCGGACAGATCGCCGCCGCGACGATGCATCATGTCGGAGAGCACGGGAAACAGTTGGAATATTTCATCGGGAATATTGCGCTTTCCGCGCGGCACGGCGGCGAAGCCGGTTTTGAGATTTTCCTCGACTGTCAGAAGTGGGAAAATTTCCCGTCCCTGGGGCACCAGCGCAATGCCCCGCGCGGCCCGTTCATAGGGCGCCAGATTGGTGACGTCATGGCCTTCCCATTCGATCCGGCCCTGCTGGACCCGC
>CALGIA010000306.1 GCA_937916005.1 uncultured Rhodospirillaceae bacterium | reverse complement strand
CTTGTCGCGCCCGGTCAGAATTTCAGCGCGAACGCCGATGGCGTCGGTAAGGGGCTTGATGGTCGCGAGATGCTGGCGCGCCAGAATTTCCGTCGGCGCCATGATCGCCGCCTGTCCGCCGCACTCCACCGCGTTCAGCAAAGCGAGCAGCGCCACCACGGTCTTGCCGCTGCCCACATCGCCCTGCAACAGTCGCAGCATGCGGGACGGCGACGCCATGTCGGTAATGATTTCGCCCAACGCTTCCTGCTGCGAGCCGGTCAGCGTATAGGGCAGCGCGGCAACGGCCTTGGCGCGCAGGCTTCCGTCGCCGTCGATCATGCGCCCCGGCATCCGGCGTTGGCGCAACCGCACCAGCAACAGCGCAAGCTGATTGGCAAGCAGTTCATCATAGGCCAGCCGCATGCGCGCCGGCGTCAGGATCGAAAGATCCGCGTCCGAGCCCGGTGCATGGGCGCTGGTCAACGCGTCGCGCCAACCGGGCCAGTCCTGACGCGCAAGCCATGCAGGATCGTTCCATTCCGCCAGTTCGGGCGCCAGCTTGACCGCCGCCTTGATCGCCCGCCCAAGGGGCTTCGGCGTCAGCCCGGCGGTCATTGGATAGACTGGTTCAACAGCCTGAAGTTCGGCAATCTTTTCCGGCTTCCCCATATGATCGGGATGGGTCATTTGAGCGACGCCGTCGTAATGCTCGACTTTCCCGCTGACGATTCTTGTTTCGCCGACCGGCAACTCCCGTTCGAGATAATCCGCCTTGGCATGGAAAAACACCAGATTCAGGGGGCCGGTATCATCGGAACACAACACCCGATAGGGCATCCGCCGGTTGCGGGAAGGCTGATGAGCCTCGACCCTGATGGTGATGGTGGCGATGACCCCATCCGGCGCGTCGGCGACCTTGGGCGCGAACCGGCGGTCGATCAGGCCACTGGGCAAATGCCAGAGCAGATCAACCACCTGTGGCCCGGCCAGCTTTTCCACCAGCTTGGCCATTCGGGGCCCGATACCCGGCAGCTTGGTGACCGGAGCGAATAATGGATAAAGAATTTCCGGGCGCATGGCTTTTATGATGACTTTGGGCTGACAGGAAGCGGTGGAAGTTTTATATCCTATCCAGACCATGGATAAAAATCTTGATCAACAGCGAAAACGCATCCTGTTCCGCGCCCATCGGCGCGGCACCAAGGAAAGCGATATGGTCATAGGCGGCTTCGCAAAGGCGTTTGTCGTCGGCCTGAATTCGGCACAACTTGACCGGTTCGAGGCGCTTCTGGATCAGAATGATCCGGACGTATTGGGCTGGGTGATCGGTATTGACGCTCCGCCGGAGAAATTCAACACCGACGTCTTGGAAATGATTAAAAACTTTAAGAACGAATTATAGACAGTTGGAAAAACTAGATAATATTCTAAAAACTCCAGGAAGAATTCTGCTATCGGGTGTCCCGGAAGGGTTCGATTCGCGGATTCTGGCGGAGATCGGCGTTGGTGCGGCAAAGACGGTTCTGCATGTCGCCCGCGATGATGCGCGGCTGGCGCGGCTGGCCGGGGAAATCGCATTCTTCGTACCGCAAATAGACATCCTCCGATTTCCGGCCTGGGATTGCCTACCCTATGACCGGGTTTCGCCCAATGCCGAGGTGGCCAGCGAACGGGTCGATTGTCTGACACGGCTGGCGGGGCAGCCGGAAACGCCGAAAGGCGGACGAATTGTCCTGACCACCATCAATGCCCTGCTGCAGCGGGTCCCGTTGCCCGAGGCCTTTGCCGATGCGACATTCACCGCGACGCCCGGAGATCGGATCGATCTGGATGAACTGACCCAATTTCTGACCCGCAATGGTTATGGCCGCGCCGGTACGGTGCGGGAACCGGGCGAATACGCCATTCGCGGCGGCATCATCGATATTTTCCCGCCCGGCACCGAGGAGCCGTTCCGGCTTGATCTGTTTGGCGATGAGATCGAGGGAATCCGGGCGTTCGACCCGGCCACCCAGCGCACCATCGATGCACGGCCAAGAGCCGTCCTGAAACCGGTCAGCGAAGTTTTCCTCGACGAGAATTCCATAAGCCGGTTTCGCGCCGGGTATCGCGAAATGTTCGGCTCGGTCAGCGAAGACGAACTCTATCGCGGCGTTTCGGAAGGCCGCAAACAGATCGGCATGGAACATTGGCTGCCCTTGTTTCACGAAACCCTGGCCACATTGTTCGATTATCTGCCCGACGCAACCGTGACCCTTGATCATCAGGTCGAGGCCGCGCGGGATGCCCGGCTTGAGACGATCACCGACTATTATGATGCGCGGCGGAGCTTTCTGAACGCCAGCGCCAACGCCCGGCGCGGCGACGATGCGCCCCCGCCCTATCGCCCCCTGCCCAGCAAAATGCTGTATCTGGACGCTGCGGAATGGGACCAGGGCATGGCAGATCGGTCGGCCGGAGATTTCTCGCCGTTTTCAGCCCCCGATACCGCGGAACATGGCGTTTATAAATCCATCATCGATTTTGGCGGAAGGCGCGCGCCGGATTTTTCCAGCGCGCGGCTAAAAAACGCCGGCGGCAAGCAGAACCCGAATGGCGAGGAACACAACGTCTTCGACATGGTGCGCCAATACATCACCACCGAGCAGAATAATGGCCGGCGCGTGATTATTGCAGGCTTCACCAACGGGTCCCGCGAACGGCTGCGGCAATTGCTGCACGACCACGGAACGCCCGGTCTGGTATCCGCCGATGGCTGGACGGAAGTCGAAGCCCTGCCGCCCGGCGCGGTCGCGGTCGCGGTGCTCGCCGTGGAACATGGGTTCGTTACCAGCGACGCCGCCATCATCGGCGAGCAGGATATTCTGGGTGACCGCCTGATCCGTCCGACCCAGAAACGGCGCAATGCCAAAAACTTCATCGCCGACGCAACCGAACTGGCGCCGGGCGATTTCGTTGTCCATCTCGAACACGGCATCGGACGCTATGAAGGGCTGGAAACCCTGGACATCAGCGGGGCACCCCATGACTGCCTGCAGCTGACCTATGCCGGCAACGACCGGCTTTATGTCCCGGTGGAAAACGTCGAGGTTCTGTCACGCTATGGCTCGGGCGACGGCGGTGCTCAGCTCGATCGGCTCGGCGGCGCGGCATGGCAGGCGCGCCGCTCGAAACTCAAGAAACAATTGCTGGAAATGGCCGGGGAATTAATCGAAATCGCGGCCCGGCGCGCCCTCCAGCCCGCGCCGAAGATCCCCGTGCCCGCCGGGCTGTATGAAGAATTCTGCGCCCGGTTTCCCTATAATGAAACCGACGACCAGCGCAACGCCATCGTCGACACGATGACCGATCTGGAATCGGGCCGTCCCATGGACCGCCTGGTTTGCGGCGATGTGGGGTTCGGCAAAACCGAAATCGCGCTGCGGGCCGCCTTCAACACGGTGATGGCGGGCGGACAGGTCGCTGTTGTGGTGCCCACCACGCTTTTATCCCGGCAACATTACGCCACATTCGAGGAGCGATTTGCCGGGACATCGGTTCGCATCGGGCAGCTGTCCCGCATGGTTACGCCCAAGGACGCGACGGCAACCAAGGAAGCGCTGGCCACGGGCGACGTGAATATCGTCATCGGGACCCACGCCCTGCTCGGCAAGGGAATCAAATTCTTAAACCTGACCCTGCTGGTCATCGATGAAGAACAGCATTTCGGTGTAACCCACAAGGAACGGCTCAAACAGTTGCGCAGCGACGTCCACGTACTGACCCTGACCGCAACGCCGATCCCACGCACGCTGCAAATGGCGCTGACCGGGGTCAAGGACATGAGCATGATCGCGACTCCGCCGGTCGACCGTCTGGCCGTGCGGACGTTCGTCCTGCCCTTCGACCCGGTGGTGGTGCGCGAGGCGATCATGCGGGAACATTTTCGCGGCGGGCAGATTTTCTATGTCTGCCCGCGGGTTCAGCATCTCGACGAAATTGCCGAACGGCTGGCGACGCTTGTACCCGAGATCAGGGTTGGGGTGGCCCATGGCCGCATGCCCAAAAATGCGCTGGAAGACGTGATGAACGCGTTTTACGACGGCAAAATCGATTTGTTGCTGTCGACCCAGATCGTCGAATCCGGACTGGATATCCCGCGCGCCAACACGCTGATCATTCACCGCGCGGACGTGTTCGGCCTGGCTCAGCTTTACCAGCTTCGTGGCCGTGTCGGCCGGTCCAAGCTGCGCGCCTATTGCTATCTGACG
>CALGIA010000305.1 GCA_937916005.1 uncultured Rhodospirillaceae bacterium | reverse complement strand
GCTTCCGCCTGCCTCGTCGACCGTGGCGATAATGGCCGACATATAACCGTCGGCGGAATAGACCAGCATGCCGTCCGAACCTTCGAGCCAGGGTTCGGACTCGGCGCCCTGGTCGTCGATCAGCTTGAACCCGGCCAGCCGCCAGGCGCCGATGAAGTCTTCTTTTTTCATGATGTTTTCCCCCGGTTAAAATTATTCCATGGCCTGGCGCAGGGCCGCGCCCGACGCCCATGGGCACAGCACCAGCGCGCCCAGCAACATGCCGCCGAGCACCAGCAAATGCTGGCGCGCGCCGAACCCCGCCATGGCGGCATCCACCGCGCCGGCGGCAAAAATCAATACCGGAATCAACAGGGGCAGCACCAGCAGGCAGAGCAACACCCCACCGCGCCGCGCGCCCAGCACCAGCGACGCGCCGACCGCGCCGATCAGGCTGACCGTCGGCGTCGCCAGCGCCATGGCGGCGATCAACGGGGCGTAACCCGATTCGGGCATGTTCAGCAGCACCCCCATCAAGGGCGCGGCCACCAACAGGGGCAAGCCGGTGGTCAGCCAATGGGCCAGCGCCTTGGCCAGCATGGTGGCTTCAAGGGGAATCGGTAAAAGCGCCAGCAATTCAAGGCTGCCATCCTCAAAATCGGCGGCGAAGATACGTTCCAGCGACAGCATGGCCGCCAGCAGCGCCGCCACCAGCACCACCCCCGGCGCGATCCGCGCCAGAATATTCGCTTCCGGCCCGATGCCGAAGGGAAACAGCACCGTCGCCAGCACGAAAAAAATCAGCACCGCGGCCGCATCGCCCGGCTGACGCACGGACAGGCGCAGTTCGCGCTGGACCAGCAGAAAGAAACGCGTCACGCCACGCCATCCAGCAGGAAATCATCCACCGCCGCGCCATCCAACGACGTGAAATCGTCGATCCGCAGCACGATGGGATCAACCAGACCCACATCCACATTGGAGGACAGCACGACGGCGCCGCCCGATCCGAGATGTTCCGCGACCGCCGCTTCCAGGGCGGCGACGGACTTCCGGTCGAGCGCCACGGTGGGTTCATCCAGCAGCCACAGCGCAGCCGGCGATGCAACGATCCGCGCCAGGGCGAGACGGCGGCGCTGACCGGCGGACAGCAGACGCGCCGGCATATCCGCCAGGGGAAGGAGTCCGAACCGATTTAGCCCGCGCGCCACATCGCCCCCCATGCCGCGCAGTTCGACCCAGGCGGCGAGATTTTCGGCCACGGTCAGGGACGGTTTCACCGCGTCGAGATGGCCCACATAGTGAAGCCGCGCGGCGTGTTGTTCCGGATCATCGGCGATGGCGTCCCCGTTCCAGGAAATCGCGCCCTCGACGGGCCGCGCAAGGCCGCTCATCAAACGCAGCAAGCTCGACTTGCCCGATCCGTTTGGCCCGACGAGCAGCAACGCCTGGCCCGACCCGACGGCAAAATCGAGCCCGGCAAAGACCATGCGGCCGCCGCGCATGCAGATCAGTCCGGTGGCGCTGAAATGGTTCATGACGCCACACTATCAAAGCTTGGCCTCCAGCGACAGACGGCTCGATGGGCGCCTCTTTTTGGAAAAAAAAGACCGCCGGTCGAAACCGGCGGTCCAGGAGGGTACCGGTCTTTCGACCGGGTGGGACGCTCAGGGGAGAGCGCCCCTGGGGGCTAGAAACCGAAACATAGAAAGGGAATGTGTCCGTCACATGCCGGAATTATGGCAATATTGTGATATTCGGGGTAAAACTCCTCATCGCGCCCCGAATATCAGCATATTCGATCCAGCGACCTCCGCACTTGAGGTGTGGGGCTAAAGAGGTCTATTTTCGCGCGCTTGGGAAACATCGCATCCTGTTGAATTGTTGCGATGTCCGATATTGCGCTTTTTCGAAGGAGAACAGCGGTGAGTGGTCAGGACAATCTGAAGACCCGGCGGACATTAACGGTCGGCGGCAAGAGTTACGAATATTACAGCCTGCCGGCGGCGCAGGATGCCGGGATCGCCGACATGTCGCGCCTTCCCTATTCCCTGAAGGTTCTGGTCGAAAATCTTTTGCGCCATGAAGACGGGCGCGCCGTGAAAGTCGCCGATATCGAAGGCGCCGCCGCGTGGCTTGAAAACCAGACGTCATCCCAGGAAATCGCGTTCTACCCGGCCCGGATCCTGCTGCAGGATTTCACCGGCGTCCCGGCGGTGGTCGATCTGGCCGCCATGCGCCAGGCCATGCTCGACATGGGCGGCGATCCGCAAAAGATCAATCCCCTGTCGTCTGTCGATCTGGTGATCGACCATTCGGTGATGATCGATTATTTCGGCACCAAGGATGCGTTCGCCGCCAATGTGAAGCGCGAATTCGAACGCAATCAGGAACGCTATGAATTCCTGCGCTGGGGTTCCCAGGCATTCAGCAATTTCCGCGTGGTGCCGCCGGGCACCGGCATCTGCCACCAGGTCAATCTGGAATATCTCGCCAAGACCGTCTGGACCGATAAAATCGACGGCGTGACATTTGCCTATCCCGATACGCTGGTCGGCACCGACAGCCACACCACCATGGTCAACGGCATGGCGGCGCTGGGCTGGGGCGTTGGCGGGATCGAGGCCGAAGCGGCCATGCTGGGCCAGCCCATTTCCATGTTGCTGCCCGATGTGGTCGGCGTGCGCCTGACCGGCGCGCCCAGCGAAGGCATGACGGCGACCGATCTGGTGCTGACCGTGGTTGAAATGCTGCGCGCCCATGGCGTGGTCGGGAAATTCGTCGAGTTCTTCGGGTCCGGTCTCGACAATCTGTCGCTGCCCGACCGCGCGACCCTGGCCAACATGGCGCCCGAATATGGCGCGACCTGCGGCTTTTTCCCGATCGATCAGGAAACCTGCGACTATCTGACCTTTACGGGCCGCGATGCCGACCAGGTTGCGCTGGTCGAGGCCTATGCCAAGGCGCAGGGCATGTGGCGCGACGCAAATTCGCCGGACCCGCTGTTTACCGACACCCTGGAGCTTGATATCGGCGCCGTGCAGCCATCCCTGGCCGGCCCCAAGCGGCCGCAGGACCGGGTGACCCTGGTCGACACGGCGGCGTCCTTCGCCAAGGCCTTGCCGGGTCTGGGCGGCGGCAAGCCCGCCATCGACGTAAAGGGGACGGATTACAAGCTGGGCGACGGCGCCGTGGTGATCGCCGCGATCACCAGCTGCACCAACACGTCCAACCCGTCGGTGCTGATCGGCGCCGGGCTGGTCGCCAGGAAGGCGCGCGCCCTGGGCCTGACATCCAAGCCATGGGTCAAGACGTCGCTCGCCCCCGGCAGCCAGGTGGTGACGGATTATCTTGAAGCCGCCGGGCTGCAGGACGATCTGGACGCGCTCGGCTTCAACGTGGTGGGCTATGGCTGCACCACCTGTATCGGAAATTCCGGGCCCCTGCTGGACGCGGTGGCCGACGCCGTCGATGACGGCGAACTGGTGGTCGCCTCCGTGCTGTCGGGCAACCGCAATTTCGAAGGACGCGTCCATCCCCAGGTGCGGGCCAATTACCTGGCCTCGCCTCCGCTGGTGGTGGCCTATGCCATTGCCGGTTCGCTTCATATCAATCTGACGACCGATCCGCTGGGCGAGGACACCGACGGCAACCCGGTCTATCTCAAGGACATCTGGCCGACCAACGCGGAAATTTCGGAAACCCTGCGCTCGGCGCTGACGCCCGAGATGTATCGCAGCCGCTACGCCAATGTGTTCGAGGGACCCGAGGAATGGAAAGGCATCAGCGCCGCCGCATCGGAAACCTATGATTGGCAGGATTCCAGCACCTATGTCCGCTACCCGTCGTTTTTCGAAAACATGACGCCGGAACCCGGTCCGCTGGAAGACGTCATCGGCGCACGGCCCCTGTTGATGCTGGCCGATTCGGTGACCACCGATCACATCTCGCCGGCCGGCAGCATTCAGAAATCCGGTCCGGCGGGCGAATATCTGCTGGAACGCCAGATCCGGCCCGAGGAATTCAATTCCTACGGCTCACGCCGGGGCAATCACGAAGTGATGATGCGCGGCACGTTTGCCAATATCCGCATCCGCAATGAGCTGGTGCCCGGGGTTGAAGGCGGCGTTTCCCGTCACATGCCGTCGGGCGAGCAGATGTCCGTCTATGACGCGGCCGCGAAATATGCCGACGACGGCGTGCCGCTGGTGATCATCGCCGGCAAGGAATACGGCACCGGTTCGTCCCGCGACTGGGCGGCGAAAGGCACGTGCCTGCTGGGCGTCAAGGCGGTCATCGTCGAAAGCTTCGAGCGCATCCACCGGTCCAACCTGGTCGGCATGGGTGTG
>CALGIA010000304.1 GCA_937916005.1 uncultured Rhodospirillaceae bacterium | reverse complement strand
AAGATGCTGCCCAGCGAGTACATGAAGCAGATGTACTATTCGACCCAGCCGATCGAAGTGCCCGATGATCCGGACTACATGGAAGCGGTGTTCAAATGCATCGATGCGGAAAACACGCTGCTTTATGCGTCCGATTATCCGCATTGGGACATGGATCTGCCCAGCACGATCTGGGATCTGCCGTTCCTGGACGAAAAAGCCAAGCGCAAGATCCTCGGCGAAAACGCCCGTGACGCCTTCAACATGGATGTCAGCGCGCGCTACCCCAAATCCGCAGCCGCTGAGTAGGGGCGCGTCATGGAAGGTTCCGGCTCTTTGCGGCGCACCGCTCTCCCCATGCAGCAGGTGGAGGATCCTGCCGAATGGACCGGGGCGGAGCTTGCCGCTTCCGATGACTGGATCTTCGATCTGACCGAACCGGATGTGGCCGAGCTTGAAGCGGCCGTTGCCGGAATCGATGCGCGCGGGCTTGATCTGCTCCACGTAGGCGTCGATGAATTTCCTCTGGGTGCGCTGGAAGACAAGCTGGCCAAGGTCAAGGCGCAGGTGATTGATGGCCGTGGGCTCGCATTGGTCCGGGGCCTGCCGGTCGAACGGCTGGGGCCGGAAGTGACCGCCAAGGCGTTCTGGGGCATGGGGCTCCGGGTTGGCGAGCCGGTCTCGCAGAACGCCATGGGTCATATGATGGGCCATGTTACCGACCTGGTCGGCAAGGACCTGGGTAATCCAAAGAACCGGGGTTACCAGACCAGCGCGGAGCTGCATTTCCATGGCGATTCCTGTGATGTGGTCGCGCTGCTATGCCGGAATGAAGCCAAATCCGGCGGCGTCACCAAGTTCGTCAGCTCGGCGGCGATCCATAATGAAATGCTCCGGCGCCGTCCCGACCTGGTCGAACAGCTCGCCGGGCCGTGGTGTCGCGACCGGCGCGAGGAAGTCCCGGACGGCAAGAATCCGTGGTTCGTCATGCCGGTGTTCAACTATATCGACGGGCATTTGGTCGTGGCGTGGCAGGGCACCTATATCCGGTCGGCGCAGCGTTTCGATGGCGTACCGAAATTTACCGATTTGCAAAACGAAGCGCTTGCTATGCTGTCCGATCTTGCCGAGGAACTGTGCCACGGCATCCAGCTTCGGCGTGGCGATACGGTGTTCACCCACAACCATGTCATATTGCATGCGCGCACCGAATTTGAGGATTACCACGAAGCCGACCGCCGCCGCCATCTGTTCCGGCTGTGGCTGGCGACGCCGGGCGGGCGGCCGATCCCCGAAGAACTTCTTGAACGCTATGTCGGGTTGGAGCCGGGCCAGCGCCCCAGCGGGGTGATCGTCAAGGATACAACCCTGTGCGCGCCGCTGATTCCGGTATCAGGTTAACCCAGACTTGCCTCTGCGCAACAATCGGTTCTTAATCTACCAAGTCGAATTATAAAACCGGGAGGAATTGGAACGATGTCATTGAAAGTTATCTTGGGCGGCGTTGCGGCGCTGTCTCTGCTCATGGGCGCGGCAATTGTCACGCCGGCCAGCGCCGATGCGGTCGCCGATTTCTATCGCGGCAAGACGGTCACCATCGTGGTCGCCGCCGGGCCGGGCGGCAATCATACAAAATATTCCCAGTTCCTGGCACCGTTCCTCGAAAAATACATGCCCGGAAATCCGAAATTCGTAACCCAGAACATGGGCGGCGCGGGCGGCACCAAGGCGGCGAACTTCCTGTACAACACCGATCCCCAGGACGGCACGCGGATCGGTATCCTGCTGTCCGATACGCCGCTGGCGTCGCGGCTGCGCTCGACGGGCGTGAAGTACAAGGCCAACAAGTTCCAGTATCTCGGCGGGGCCGACCGTACGCGGACCGCTTTCGTGATCATGAAGCGCGCCGGCATCCGGTCCTTTGACGACGCCATGAAGAAACAGGTCATCATGGGGTCCACCGGCAAGGGCTCGCAGACCTATACGGTGCCGACCATCGTCAACGCGCTGTTCGATACCAAATTCAAGACCATCCTCGGCTATCGCGGCATGGGCGGCATTTATCTAGCGCTCGAACGGGGTGAGGTCGACGGCTTTTCAAGCGTGTGGGCGTCGATCCATTCCCTGCGCCCGCAATGGGTCAAGGAAAAGAAGATCGACGTGGTCGCCGCCCTGTCCTACGACAAGCTGCCCGACCGGCCCGACGTGCCGCTGCTGCACGAAATGACCAATGACCCGATGAAAAAGAAAATCATCGCGTTGCTCAACGGCAACGGCGTGCTCGGGCGTTGCTGGTTGGCGCCGCCGAAGGTTCCGGCCGACAGAATCGCCGCACTGCGCATGGCGTTTTCCAAGGCGCTGGCCGACCCCGATGCCCGGGCGGGAACCGCAAAGCGCCGCATGACGTGGGATCCGGTGCCGTGGCAGGAGCTGCAGCAACAGGTGGCCAATATTGTCTCCGCCGATGATGCGGTGATCGACCGCATGCGCGCGGCCATCAAGACCGGCGGCGAGACCAAAAGAAAGAAATAACCCACACGTATATGTTTCAAGACGATCAGCGCGCCCCTGCCAGCCGGGGGCGCGTTTCGTTTGGTGGCATGTGAAAAATGAAACAGGGGGCGAGATGATTGAGGACAAGCCCGGCGGCAATCTGCGTCACAGCCTGCCTTATGACGATCTGCGCGACTGGATCGCAGAGGCCGAGCGGCTGGGTGAACTGCGTCATGTTACAGGCGCGAACTGGCAGGAAGAAATCGGCATGGCGGCGGAACTGGTCAGCCATTCCGATAACGCGCCGGCGGTGCTGTTCGACCAGGTGCCGGGCTGCGCGCCCGGCTTCCGGGTGCTGACCAATATATTCGGGGCCAAGCGCAAGAACATGACGCTGGGATTCCCCGATCATCTGGGCAAGACCGAACTTTCCGACGGGTATGCCGAAGTCTACTCACATGATTCCGGTCTGATCCCGCCGGTCTATGTGGAAGACGGTCCGGTATTCGAGAACGTGATCGAGGGCGATGCGGTCGATTTGGAAATCTTCCCGACCCCGGTCTGGCATGAAGGCGATGGCGGGCGCTATATCGGCACCGGCAGCTATAACGTCACGCGGGCGCCCGAGGGGGACCCCGATGACGGCTGGTACAATCTGGGCTGCTATCGGATCATGCTGCGCGACAGCAAGTCGGTGACGTTCAATACCGCGCCCGGCAAGCATGGCCGCATCCATCACGAAAAATACATCGCGCGCGGCGAACCCATGCCGGTGGTGATGGTGCTCGGCGGTGATCCGATGACATTCTTCCTGGGCGGCAGCGAAGTCCCCGATGGGGTTTCCGAATTCGACGTGGTGGGCGGCCTCCGCGGCAAGCCGCTGGAACTGGTGCGCGGACGCCATACCGGACTGCCGTTTCCGGCCAACGCCGAGATTGTGCTGGAAGGTTTTGTCGAACCGGACACCCTCGTGCCGGAGGGACCGTTCGGCGACTGGACCGGGACCTATACGGAAAAAGGCCGGATCCGGCCGCTGACCCGGGTGACCGCGATCTATCACCGTAACGACCCGATCCTTCTGGGCTTTACGCCACAGAGCCTGCCCGATGAATATTCGCGCTACCGGGCGGTGACGCGCTCGGCGCTGCTCAAACGTAATATCGAGGCCGCCGGCGTTCCGGACGTCACCTCGGTTTGGGCTCATGAGGTCGGCGGCTCGCACATGCTGCTGGCAATCGCCATCAAGCAACGCTATCCCGGTCATGCCAAGCAGGCCGGACATGTCGCCTGCCAGTGCCATGCCGGAGCCTATGGCGGGAAATGGGTGATCGTGGTCGATGACGATATCAATGTCGCCGATCTGGATGAGTTGATGTGGGCCACGTTGATGCGGGCCGATCCCGCGACCTCAATTGATTTCCTGACAAATTGCTGGACATCGCCGGCCGATCCCCGGGTTCACCCCGACGAACGTAAAAAAGGGAACCTCACAAATTCCCGGATGATCATCGATGCCTGTATTCCGTATCACTGGCGCGACGAATTTCCCGCCATGAACCGGCCGAGCGAAGACCATGTCAGACGGGCCCGTGAAAAATTTTCCCATCTTCTGGACTGATTTTCGCTCACTGTTTTATCAGTCATTATCGGTGAAACCAAAGTTTGCGTCTTGACACTCGCGGGTGCTCTGGTATCCCATTCGGCCTAATTAATGCCGCGTGAAACAATTTCACGATGAACGGTTAAAAACGACAGGGAAGTGCGATGGAAGCCGATATGCTCGGAATGGCGATTAAAGCCGCCATAATTATGGCCGACCCCATGAGGATCGGATTTCTCCTCTTTGGCGTGGTCA
>CALGIA010000303.1 GCA_937916005.1 uncultured Rhodospirillaceae bacterium | reverse complement strand
GGTGATCCAGCGCACCTGCGAGGTGATGAATGAGCTCCGCACCGACGACCCGGCGCGTGTGCGCGAAGCGGGCGCGGTCGATCTGCCGACGCTGCAGAAATTCATGAACTTTCACTTCTCGGTTTCGGTTGATCTGTTCGGGCAGGAGATGTCGACCAACGCGGCGACCTACTTCAACCAGGGTCTCAAGGGCCGGTACCAGGAATCCGAGATCGACGACGACCATCGCCTGACCGACTCCACCTGGGCGGTGAATGTCATCAAGGGCGACAAGATCGTGCTTGAGGAGCTGCAGGCCATGAACGCGGTCAATGAACGGCTGCGGGACGAATACATCATCGATTGCGGTCGTGGGCTAAAGCGATGGAATCAGGCCGTCAAGAAGGCCAAGATCGATTTCGAATTCAAGCTTCCCCATCGTGCGTTTCATCGGGCGATCGGCAGCTTCGCCGAAATCAAGGCGTCGCCCGACGGCAAAATCATCACCGAGGCCGATTGGACTCACCATCACGGCGATTGGCTGCCCAGCGAAGAAGACCGCGCATTCGTCGGAAGTCTTATGGTGCGCTGTGTCGAGCCCGGAAAAATGGCGGGCTGGATCGCGCCGCCGGCCCGGGGCGTCAACCAGGAAGACCCGTCCAACTACGAATATGTGCGGTTCAATAAGTAACCGGAATTGACCCAGATCAATGATCTGAACGCCAATATCCTGTCTTATGCCTGGAACCTTGAGTCACAAGGTTCCAGGAGGATGACCGGCCATGTTGACCACGAAAGAACCGATCCGCGATATCGCCCATCTCGGCCATGTGGAGCTTCTGACCCCCAGGCCCGATGAGAGCCTGTGGTATTTCCACGACATTCTCGGCATGGAAATAGCCCATGCGGAAGGCCAGTCGGTCTATCTGCGCGGCTATGGCGATTACGCCGCCACGACGCTGAAACTGACCGAGGCCGCCCAGCCGGGTGTCGGGCATATCGGGTGGCGCGCGGTCAGCCCCCAGGCGCTCGACCGCCGGGTCGCGGCCATCGAACAAACCGGGCTCGGCATCGGATGGTCGAACGGGGATTATGGCCATGGGCGCTGTTACCAGTTCAATGACCCGGATTTCCACTCAATGGAAATCTATTTCGATGAGCAGAAATACGACCCGCCCGAGGAATTGAAATCCACCCTCCGGAATCTGCCGATGAAATTCCCCAAGGATGGCATCGGCGTGCGGCGCACCGACCATCTCGCCGTGCTGTGCAAGGATGTGGCCGCCAATCGCGGCTTCATGCAGGATTGCCTTGGGCTCAATCTGCGGGAACAGGTGATTTACGATAACGGCGCGACGGAAATCGGCTCCTGGATGAGCTCGACCCCGGTGCACCATGAAATCGCCTATGTGGTCGACGTCAAGGGCATGGATGCCCGGCTGCATCACTTCTCGCTTTGGGTCGACAACCGGGCCGATGTGCTGCGGGCTGCCGATATTTTCATGGAAAACGGCATTTTCATCGAAGCCGGCCCGTCCAAGCACAATAACTCCCAGGCTTTCTATCTGTATTCCTATGAGCCCGGCGGCAACCGGGTTGAAATCTATACCGGCGGTTTCCTGGTCTTTGCGCCGGATTTTGAAACCGTGGTCTGGGACGAAGAAAATCGCGGAAACGGTGTGTATTGGGGCGGAGCGCTGCCCGACAGTTTCCTGAACTACGCCACCCCCGATGGCGAAGCGGCGGCGGGAGAAGGCCGCAAGGATATCCCGGTGATCGATCCGCGCTGACGGCATGACGAAGAGGGGATGATCCCGGCGGCCATTCCTTGTATTAAAAAGGCAATGATAAAGGATAATACTGCCTTCCGGGGAAGCCGCCATGACCGATAACACCGTGACAATCGATACTTCGACATCGCCCGCGACTCTCGAATTTTCCGAAAAATTCAATACAGCGATCCCCATGATCGACCGGCACCTCGCCGAGGGCCGTGGCGCGAAGGTCGCGATCCGCACGGTCGGGGGCCAGGTGACCTATGGCCAGCTGGCCGACCAGGTCAATCGATGCGGCAATGCCTTGCTGTCCCAGGGTGCAAACCCGGGCGACCGAATCCTGATGATGATCAAGGACTGCCCGGAATTCATTTATGTATTCTATGGCGCCATCAAGGCGGGCATCGTGCCCGTGCCGGTCAATACCCTGCTGAGATCGGCGGATTACCGATACATGATCGAGGATTCGGGCTGCGCCGGGCTGATCTATTCCCCCGAATACGCCGCCGAGGTGGAACCCGCTTTGGCCGATGCGTCGCGCAAGCCGGGTTTCGTGCTGCGCACGGAAGGCGATGGCGGGCTGGGCGATCTGATCGCCGCATCGTCCAATGCGCTCGATCCCGCGCCGGCGACAATCGAGGATGAATGCTTCTGGCTTTACTCCTCCGGCTCAACCGGGCGGCCCAAGGGGACCGTGCACCGGCAGCGCGACATTGTGGAAACGGCGGTTCATTACGGCGTCGGCGTGGTCGGGCATGATGAGGACGACATCACGTTTTCCGCCGCCAAGCTGTTCTTCGCCTACGGGCTCGGCAACAGCATGAACTTTCCGCTCTGGTCCGGCGGCAGTGTCATCCTCTCGGACCGGGTCCCATCGCCCGACATGACGTTTGAGATGATCGAGCAGTTCAAGCCGACGATTTTTTATGGCGTCCCCACGCTCTATGCCGCCCAGCTTCGGGCACTGGAAAGTAAGGACCGGGATCTGTCGTCCCTACGGATCTGCCTTTCGGCCGGTGAATCCCTGCCCGCCGATCTGTACCGGCGCTGGACCGAACGCACCGGGCTCCTGGTGCTCGACGGAATCGGCTCGACCGAGGGGCTGCATATATTCATTTCCAATACGCCGGAAAATCATCGGCCCGGCTCGTCGGGGCTGATCGTCCCCGGCTATGAGGCCAAGGTGGTTGACGAGGCGGGCGCGGAAATTCCGCCCGGCGAAACGGGCCGGTTGATTGTCAAGGGCGGTTCCATGGCCGCCTATTACTGGAACCAGCCCGTACGCACGGCGGCGACAATGAAGGGCGAGTGGGTTGATACGGGCGATACCTATATCCGCGATGAAGAAGGCTGGTTCACCTATTGCGGGCGGTCCGACGACATGATCAAGGTTGGCGGCATCTGGTGTTCCCCGGCTGAGGTCGAAGCCAAGCTGATCGAACACCCCAAGGTGCTGGAAGCCGCCGTGGTCGGGCAGGAAGATGACGACGGCCTGACCAAGCCGGCGGCGTTCATCATTCTGAACGATCCCGACGAGTCCATCGACGGTCTGGCGGATGAGCTTCTCGAGCATTGCAAGGGCGGCCTCGCGCGCTACAAATATCCGCGCTGGTTCAACTTTGTGGACGAACTCCCAAAAACGGCGACCGGTAAAATCCAGCGCTTTCGGTTGCGGCAGGAATGATGGCGGAATTAGCCAACAAGGGGCCCGCTGGACTCAATTTATTGACCGCACACGAAGCGTCGGCAAAGCTCGCCGCCGGTGACATCACGTCCGAAGCATTGGTGACGGATTGTCTCGCCCGCATCGCCGCGCGCGACCCGGAAATCGGCGCCTGGGCCCATGTGGATGCGGATTACGCGCTGGAACAGGCCAGGGCCTGCGACGGGTCTGAAAGACGGGGCCCGCTGCACGGCGTGCCGGTCGGCATCAAGGATATCCTCGACACCCATGATATGCCGACCGAATACGGATCCATCATTCACAAGGGCCACCGGCCCGACAAGGATTCCGCCTGCGTTGCGATTCTGCGCAGTGCGGGGGCGGTGATTCTGGGCAAGACCAGCACGACCGAATTCGCGTCCCCGGTCCCGGCCGGGGTTAAAAATCCCCATGATTTCACACGCTCGCCGGGGGTGTCGTCCTCCGGCTCGGCGGCGGCGGTGGCCGATTACATGGTTCCGCTGGCGCTCGGCACGCAAACCGGCGGATCGGTCATCCTGCCGGCGGCTAATTGCGGCGTTTTCGGTTTCAAGGCCAGCCTGACCGGGCTCAACCGGGCCGGCATCCGGCATCTGCGCCCGACCCTTGATACGCTCGGGATATTGTCCCGGCATATGGACGATATCGCCCTGATGCGCGCCGCCATGATGAAAAACGCGGTGCCGCGGGAATTCGGGTCGCACGGCGAGGTTCTCCGGGTCGGCGTGTGCCGGACCTTCAATTGGGACCAGGCCGCGCCCGAAGCGGTCACGGCCCTGGAGAGCGCGGCCGACACTCTTTCCAGGGCCGGGGCGGAGGTCAACGACGTGGAACTGCCCGCCGTGTTCGATGGTATCGAGGAATCGTTCCGGATTATCAGCAGCACCGAAGGCCGCAACGCGATTGCCCATGAGCTGGAGTCCCATTTCGACAAGCTCAATTTATGGATCCAGGAAGGCGCCGCGGCCGGTAGCGGCTGGGCCGACGGCGAGTATGAGGAGGCGCTGGCCCATGCGGCAGCTTGCCGGACGTCGCTGCGGGCCTTGTTTGCATCCCGCGATGTGCTGCTGACCCCGTCGACCACCGGCGAAGCGCCCGACGATCTGGTTGGAAACTCCAACGCCGCCTTCAACCGGACCTGGACCCTGATGCACGGTCCCTGCGTGACCATCCCGGCCTATACGGGACCCAATCTCATGCCGGTCGGCGTGCAGATCGTCGGGCCGCCCGGAACCGGCGACACGGTAATCAATGCGGGCGCCTGGGTCGCGCGCCAGATCATGTAATTTTGCGGCGTCACCACAGACGAGGACCAGCCATGGCGAACTCACCGAAATCCATCTTGGCGCAACGCGTCCGGGACGGGGAATTCATTACCGCGCCGGGGGTATTCGATATGATTTCCGCCCGCGTCGCCGATTCCATGGGGTTTCCGGCGGTCTATATGACCGGCTCGGGCGTGGTGGCCTCGGGGCTCGGCCTGCCCGATGCGGGCATCGCCACCTATACGGAAATGCTGAGCCACGCGGCGCGGATCGCCGGCGGCATTTCGACGCCGCTTATCGCCGACGCGGATACGGGATATGGCGGGGCGGTCAATGTCCGCCATACGGTGCGCGGCTATGAGCGCGCCGGCGTGTCCGCGATCCAGATCGAGGACCAGGCCTTCCCCAAGAAATGCGGCCATGTGGACGGCCAGAAACTGGTGCCTCTGGAAGAAATGCTGACCCGCATCAAGATCGCGCAGGATTGCCGCGACAGCGATGATTTCCTGATCATCGCCCGTACCGACGCGCGCAAGGCCGCCGGAAGAGACGAAGCCATGCGCCGCTGCGAGGCCTTCGCCGAGGCGGGGGCCGATATCCTGTTCTATGAAGCGCCGGCCACCGTGGAGGAAATGCGCGATATCGGGCGCAGCTTCGATCTGCCCTTGATGGCCAACATGGTGGAAGGCGGCGCAACGCCGGTGCTGACCCCGGCAGAACTGGCCGGGATCGGCTACCAGCTGGCC
The DNA here is from genome assembly GCA_937916005.1 of uncultured Rhodospirillaceae bacterium. Classification (GTDB taxonomy): domain Bacteria; phylum Pseudomonadota; class Alphaproteobacteria; order MPNO01; family MPNO01; genus CALGIA01. Next base: position 18,320 of record CALGIA010000303.1, on the reverse strand, counting down.
ATCTTCCCCGCTTCCGGTTTTCTCGCCGTCACCGAAGCCCTGACCAGCGTCTATCAGGGACTGCGCGACCACGGCGCGTCAACGGCGTCCGGGACCACGCTGTATGATTTCAAGGATTTCGTGAAGCTGATGGGCTTCGACGAAATCATGGAATTCGAAAGCCGCTACGAATAGAGGCGGCGGCTCCCGAATCTCCCGAATAGAGCGGAATCATGGAAAGAAATGAACAATGACCGACATGTGGAGCCACGAATACTGGGCGCAAAAGGGCGATGTGAAACTTTATATGTTCCGCAAGCGCCTCGGCGCGCCCAGGGAAGGGGAGGTGCCCAGGCCGGTATTGTTCCTGGTGCATGGCTCGTCGTTCAGCGGCCCGACCGGGTTCGATCTGCACGTGCCGGGCAAGCCCGACTATTCCCTGATGGAGAAATTCGCCGAATACGGTTTTGATGTCTGGACCCTGGACCATGAAGGTTATGGCCGGTCTGATAGCACCGAAGGCAATTCACCGATTTTAGAGGGCGTCCACGACCTCCGGGCCGGGATGGACATCGTCGAGCGTGAAACCGGCCGGACGAAATACGCGTTTTACGGGGCGTCGTCGGGCGCGCTGCGGGCGGCGGCCTTCGCCGAAAACCATCCGGAATATGTCGAACGCCTGATCCTGGACGCGTTCGTCTATACCGGCGAAGGGTCACCCACCCTGCGCGAACGCGCCAGGAAGATGGACATCTGGACGGCGAGCAACATGCGCGAAGTCGACAAGCCGTTCTTTCTGTCGATCTTTACCCGCGACAAGCCGGGCACCAGCGAGGACGGCGTGGGCGAGGCGCTGGCCGACACCGAACTGGCGATCTGCAACCGGGTGCCGACCGGAACCTATGTGGATATGTGCTCGAAACTGCCGGTCAATGATCCGGCCAAAATTCAATGCCCGGTCCTGATCGTGCGCGGCGAACATGACGGCATCGCGACCGAACAGGATCTGCTGAACTATTTCAGCCTGCTGCCGACCGCCGACAAGCAGTTCATCATCATCCCCGGCCTGGCCCACGCCTCCCACCTCGGAATCCACCGCGCCCGGTTCTGGCATGTGGTGCGGAGTTTCTTGGAGACACCGGGCGGTACGGTGGGATAGCTATACGGGCTGCCCCCCCCTACCGCTTCAACTCAATCACATCAAATCCCCGCGCCTTGTCCGTGATGTAGATCAGGCCGCGGTGGTCCAGCTCCACGTCGTTGGTTTGCGGCGCGTTGTAGCCGCGCCCGGGTTCGGGAATGAACCAGGCGATTTCTTCCGGCTGGCGCGGGTTGGCGATGTCCAGGATGCGCAGCCCGGCGGCGAACCAGGTGACATAGGTCAGGGTGTCGTCGAACTTCTCGCGGAACTGGTGGGCGCCGAAGCGCACATCGTCGCCCGTATAGGGCATGTTGTCTTCCGGCACATGGAAAGTGTGGAGCAGTTCCATCTTCATGGGGTCGGTGACATCGAAAACATAAAGCGGGGCGTGGGGCTTGCCCACATCCTTGCCGCGCGAGCCACGCTCTTCGTCGGCGCCGACCGCGATGTCGCGCCCGTCGATCTTGAACGGAACGCGCAGCAGCGTATGGCTCGGCTCGACCTCGCCGGGGTGCGGATCGTAGGTCCCCATGGTCTTCGGGTGGCGAATGTCGCTGACATCGATGATGGCGAAGCCCGACATCCAGAGCCCGGCATAGAGCTTGTCCCCGTGGCGCAGCGCGTGGTGCACCCGGTGCTCGCGCTTCATGGGGCCGGGTGTTTCGCCACCTTCGGTGTGCTGGCCCGGAATCCACCAGCGCGACACTTCTTCAAGCTGCGCCGGGTTGCTCCAGTCATAGGTCACCAGAATGTGGCCGAGGAAACCGTCCATCTCGGTCGACAGATAGAGATATTTCTCGTCCATGTCGAAGCGGTGAACGCCGCGTCCGCCGGTCCTGTGGAAGTTGATCAGCCTGGGGTTGGTCTTGTCCCTGATGTCCCAGAGCTTGACGCCGGGCTCGGCGAAATCCCTGGTGGTCTGTACGCCCTGCCGGGGCCGCTGTTCGCTGTTGGTGACCATGATGTCGCCCACGACGCGGACCTTGTGCGAATGGGTCTGGGGATCATCCAGCTCAGCGGTCCAGATCACCTTCGGGCTGCGCGGGTCGGCGATATTGAGGATCGACGTGCCTTCCGGCCCGTACATGTAGCCCACATAGGCATAGTCGCCGTCTATGGTGACCTGCCCGCCGCCCGGGATATCCATCCGCGAAACCGGCGTGATGTTGTCCGAGTGGTAGGCGCTGCCGGCGGGAATTTTCACATTCGTGGCCATCGGTTCTCTCCCTCATTCCAATGCCACATTTGATACAGGATTGTTTTCCATAACAAGGGCGTTGTGGAGGCCGCGCTTCACTCGGCTGGAGCCACGCCCGTCACGGCTTGGGTTCGCGGCAGGGTCAGCACGGCGGCGAGGATAATGGAGGCCGCCACCGCCAGCACCATGAACAGAACCGGGAAACCCCAGGTCCCATGGACCCAGGCGATCACCGGGATGGCCGTCGCGCTGACCGAGAACGTCACGATATAACGCGCCGCGAACATCCGGCTGCGCCATTCGCTCCGTGTCATGCGGCCGACCAGCACATCGTTGATGGGGATCTGCCCAAACACCACCAGCATGAAGGCGGTGGCGACGATCAGCGCGGCCGCGCCGGTCAGGTTGGGCATGATTGCGAAGAACAATATCTGCAGCCCGGCGACGAATCCGAACACCAGGCGGATCGAATGGCGGTCGACCAGCCAGCCGACCACGATCTGGGCGAAGGCGGCGATGGCGAAAACCAGAAACGCGTACCAGCCGATCATGGTTGCCGACCCCGCCAGATCGCCGAGCCGTTCATCGAATATCTTGGGGAGTGAGAACGTGGTGCTTTGGAAAACCAACCCGCCAATTCCCGTCGAGATGAAGATCACGGCGAAGACCCGGATCAATATCCGCCGGTCGAAATTCGCCGCTTCCGGAGGTTTGCCGGCAGCGCGCGCCACAGCTGCGGCCGGTTTGCGGTCCCAATACAGAAAGGCGGCGTACAAAATGCCGGTTGCGATCGCCAACAGGCCGGGCAGGACGAAAACCCATCGCCACCCGGACGCATCGATCAGATAGCCGGCGATCAACGCCGCCCCCGCCACGCCGAAATTGCCGAACACGCCGTTGACGGCCAGCGCCATGCCGGTTTTCGCGCGCCCGTGAACCACCAGCGCCAGCCCAACCGGATGATAGATGGCGGCGAAAATCCCGATTGCGGTCAGGCCGGTGCTGATCTCCAGAGGCGACCGCGCCAGTGAGGTCGCCATGGAGCTCGCGCCGATGCCGATAAAAAAAATCACCATCATCCCCTTGCGGCTCCACTTGTCGGCGATCCAGCCAGCCGGCAACGCGCACACCCCAAAGGCGACAAATCCGGGGGTGGCGTAGGGGATCAGCTCCCCATAGCTCATGCCCCATTGCCGCGCCAGCGTCAGCGCCGCAACGGATGCGAACAGCAGCATGAACAAATGGTCGAAAAAATGTCCGACATTGAGGAACAGGAAATCGATCCGCTCGCGCATGAAACCGCGCCCCGCTGATGGTTCGGTCTGATGCTACCGTACGGAGGGGTTACTCGAACAGCCAGTAATAGCCGTAGGCCGCGATTACCGCCGGGATGGCGCTGTATACCGTGGCCAGCGCCGCCGCCTTGGGCGCCATGGCGATGGCCGGGAACAGCGCATCGCCGTCATTGCTGATGGCGTTGCCGAGTTCGGCGGAGAACGGCACCATGCCGCCGAGATACATGGACGCCACCACGATCTGCGGTCCGCAGCCCGGTATGAAACCGACCAGGATTGCCATCAACGGCACAATCGGCTCCCAGACCTGGAACAGGGATTTCAGATCGATATTCAGATAATGGACGCCGAGTTCATAAATCAGATAGGCGAAGACCACCCAGACGGTGACGAAACAGGTGTCGCCCACGACCCGCGCCGGTGCATCGCCCAGACGGCCCGGGCTGCTCGACGCCCAGCCCAGCTGCTCGGTATTATTGTCGGATTGGGGATCAATCGCCGAAATTTGGGAAACCGGCGCGCGGTCCGGAACGGTGTAACCCCATAGCAGCAGCGACACCACCGCGCCGCCCGCGCCGATCCATGTGGCGGTGTCATGCCCCAGGAAACCGCCGAACAGCGCCTTTGTGTCGACCAGAAAGGCCAGCATGATCCCCAGCGCCAGCCCCGGCGCCAGGAAGGCGAACCACAGATTTCGCCAGGCCAGAGAGTCGACTTTGCGATAGCACGGCCCCAGCGCTTCCTCGCCGGGCTTACACACATAGCGCATGAAATCATCGTCGTGGATCAGATTCACCACATAGCCCGACAGGTTTCCGATACAGAACCCGGCGGCGAAAATCGCCAGCCCGGTCATGGGTTCCTGGGCCAGCAACAGAAAGGCCGCATCGCCCATGGTCGATGTCAGCACCGCAACCACGGACCCGAATCCGACCCCGCCCCGCATATACTGGGTGACCACCATGATCGCGCCGCCGCAGCCGGGCAGGGCGCCCAGCGCCGCCGCTATCGGCACGTGCCAGGCGCGGTGGCGCGCCAGCAGCGCGGACGCGTCGATCCTGAACCAGACTTCCAGCCCATAGAACACCGCAAGGGTCGCGGCGACGAACACCGTTACCTGCAAAAAGGCGTCGGACAGGCTGCGAATGATGATGTTGGCGGCGTCGGGCGACAGGGCGGCAAGCAGAAACATCGACAGCAGCGCGGTCAGCCGGAATGGTCCCAGCGCCACTGCGGTTTCTCGGAAATCGCTCGGATGCCATGGCAGTGTCCGCAAACGTCCGGCGGTGCGGGTGAAATCCCTTGTTTCAGGCACTGTGTCGCGCCTCAATTCCTGTCTGGTGGGTGTTTAAGTTTTTGCTTATAAGTTTAGCCTTGGCTAAGATTATTGGTCGAGGCCTATGATTTGTCAAGTCACTCAAACTGGTGCATAGTCGATACCAATGGACGCCAAGCCCAAATCCAAACCCAAATTCACTGGCGCGGGGACGCATATTGCGGAATCCCAACGCCCGACCATTCTGGTGGAAGCCGATACCCAGGCCGGTCATCATCGTGAGACCCGACGCGCGCGCCAGGCCGCGGTGGTCGAGGATTACGTGGAAATGATCGCCGATCTGATCGAAAAGACCGGCGAGGCGCGCGGCGTCGACATTTCGCGGCATCTCGGCGTGACCAATGCCACGGTCAATAAAATGATCAACCGTCTGCAGCAAAACGGCCTGGTGACGTCCGAGCCCTATCGGTCGATCTTCCTGACCGAGGAAGGCCAGCGCATTGCGGAATGGTCCCGGCGGCGTCATGAGGTCGTTCTGGCGTTCCTGCAGACGATAGGCGTCAGCGAGGAAACCGCGCGCGCCGACGCGGAAGGGATGGAGCATCACGTCAGCGATGAAACCCTTGAGGCCTTCAAGCGCGTAATCGGGGAACGGAACGACTGATCTTTCCGGATTGGGGCCGGATTGCGTCCGCATTGCGTCCGGATTCGATAAAAGTAGCTGGATTGAACCGGTCCGACCCGGCAATATCCGCGCCATGACAAACAGCACAAACTCCATCATCGGAATGCCCGTCGGACGGGTCGAGGATCCCGAACTTATCGTCGGACAGGGACGGTTCGTGGATGACATTCACCTGCCCGGCATGCTGGCGGCCTGTTTCGTGCGCAGCCCCTTCGCCCATGCCCGCATCGGCGCCATCGATGTCGGCGCGGCGCTGGCCTGCCCCGGCGTTGTCGCCGTGTTCACCCATGCCGATATCGCGCCCCATCTGACCACCGACAAGCTGACCGACGGCCTGCCGACCAAGGCTTTCAACCAGATCGTCGACCGCCCGGTGCTGGCGTCCGACGAAGTCCGCCATGTGGGCGAGGTTGTCGCCGTCGTGATCGCCGAGACGCGATATCTGGCCGAGGACGCGGCCGAGCGGGTGGAAATCGATTACGATCCGCTGCCCGTGATGTCCGACGCCAAGGCGGCGCTGGCGCCCGGCGCGCCGACCGTGCATAGCGGCGGCGTCGACAATCTGGTCGGCGGCTTCAACATGGGCTATGGCGACACGGATGCCGCCTTCGCCAACGCAGCCCACGTGTTTTCCGAATCCTATTTCCAGCACAAGGGCTGCGGCCAGGCCATCGAATGCCGCGGCATGGTCGCCATGATCGACCCGGTCAGTGACCGGCTCAATATGTGGACCTCGACCCAGATGCCCCACGGCGCCAAGCGCATGCTGGTCCGGTTGCTGGGTTGCGACGAAAACGACGTCGCCGTGGTCACGCCGGATATCGGCGGCGGGTTCGGACCCAAGCTGGTGTTCTATCCCGAGGAAATGGTCCTTGCCGTTGCGACCCGTCTGGTCGGTAAGCCGATCAAATGGATCGAGGACCGGCGCGAGCATTTCACCGCGACCACCCAGGAACGGGACCAGTACTGGGATGTGGAAGCCGCCGTCGATGGCGATGGTAAGTTGCTGGGCGTGCGCGGGTCCATGATCCATGATCATGGCGCCTATACGGCGCGTGGGCTCAACCTGCCCTACAACGCGGCCAGCAATATGCCCGGGCCGTATATCATGGACAGTTTCAAATTCGACGTGCGCCTGGCGTTGACCAACAAGGTGCCGGTGACCCCGGTGCGCGGCGCCGGTCACCCCCAGGGCACCTTCGCCATGGAACGGCTGATGGACCGGATCGCCGATGGGCTGGGTATTGATCGGGCGGAAATCCGCCGGCGCAACATGGTTCCGGCCGATGCAATGCCCTATACCCGCCCGCTTAAAACCCGTGGCGGCAGCTATATTGTTCTCGATTCGGGTGATTATCCCGGATGTCTTGGTCTCGCGCTGGACGCCGCCGATTATGACGGTTTCAAGGCCCGGCAGGCCGAGGCCGCCACGCAGGGCCGCTATCTCGGCATCGGCATGGCCAGCTATATCAAGGGGACGGGACGGGGACCGTTCGAGGCCGCCAATGTGCGTATCGGCCCGTCGGGCCGGATTTCACTCTATACCGGCGCGACAGCCATCGGGCAGGGGACCCGCACCATGCTGGCCCAGATCATCGCCGATTCTTTTGGCGCCGACGTGCAGGATATACGGGTCGTCACCGGCGACACCACGACCATTCCCATCGGCATCGGCGCGTCGGCATCGCGCCAGGCGGTCACCGCCGGGTCGTCGGCCCATGTGGCGTCCCGGGAAGTGCGCGACAAGGTGTTGAAAATAGCCTCCACCATGCTGGAAGCGTCCGAGGAAGATCTGGAGATCGCCGACGGCAAGGTCAGCGTGCGCGGCGTACCGGGCATGTCCGTCGCGCTCGCGGACGTTGCGGCGGCGACGGCCGGAACGGCGGGCTATGCCCTGCCGGCGGGCGTGAAGCCCGGGCTAGAGGCCGACGCCGCCGAGATCTTCGACGAGATGACCTATTCGGGCGGGACCCATGTGGTCGAGGTCGAGGTCGATATCGATACGGGCGCGGTGGAGATATTGAAATACAAGATCACCAGCGATTGCGGCCGCATGATCAACCCGATGATCGTCGACGGCCAGATGCTGGGTGGCGCGGTGCACGGCATCGGCACATCGCTCTATGAACACATCATCTATGACGAGGCGGCCCAGCCCCAGACCATCACCCTGGCCGAATATCTCATGCCGACGGCTACCCAGGTTCCGCATATCGACATCATCCACAATGATTTCCCGACGCCGCTCAATCCGCTCGGCATCAAGGGAGTCGGCGAAAGCGGCGTCATCCCGGCGCCCGCGGCGATCATCTCGGCGGTGGAAAACGCACTGTCCGCGTTCAATGTTCGCATCGCCGAAACACCGATTTCGCCCCAGCGCATCGTGGAACTGGTCGCGGCATCGCGCGGCGGCGGTTGAACAGGACCTAATCGCTGGTCGGCGAAACGCGGAATTCCAGCACATCGTCCATTCCGCGCAGCCGCGCTACGAGTTGCTTCACGTTCGTGCTTTGCCGCGTTATGATGACGGTCCGGTACTCGAACTCGGCGCCGCCGTTGATCAATGCATAGCTCATTTCCACGACCGAAAATCCGTATTCCTGGAACAGGCGGCGCAGTTCGGCTTCTTCGAGAGTCTTTTCCCTGGCGAAGCGCAGCACGTTATGGACATAGAGTTGGCTGGGAATCCAGTCTTCCAGATAGCGGAAGAGCGCCAGGACGCCCAGCACGATTGCGGTCGATAATATCGCGGGAAAGTAAAAACCGACTCCGAAGAGAATGCCAACCGCGGCGGTCACCCAGATCGAGGCCGCGGTGGTCAAGCCGCGTACCGTCACGCCCTCATTGAAGATGACGCCGGCGCCCAGAAAACCAATGCCCGTCATGATGCCCTGAGCCATTCGGGTCGGATCGGTGCGAATCGTTTCCAGGGGCACGCCGGCCAGCCAATCCCATTGATGCGTCGTGACCAGCATGAGAATGGCCGAGGCCAGGCAAACCAGGGCATGGGTTCTGAACCCGGCCGGCCGGCCGTGAAAGGTTCTCTCCAGGCCGATCAGGCTGCCGGCCACCAGGGCCCCGCCAATATTCTGAATGATGTCGAGGTAAATCAAAGACATGAACTGCATGAGTGTAAATGACCAGCATCAGTATAATCCGATTGCGCTGCCCGTCACGCTCGATTTGTCGCCGTCGCTTTCGTTGACCCATCTAGTCGTCCAGCCTAACGTTCGGCCTTGGCGGCAGGAATAATCGGGAACGGCGACATGTTGAAAACGGGGGCCGAGCATCTTGACTCACTGCGTGACGGGCGCGTGGTCTATATCGGCAGCGAGCGCGTCCATGACGTGACCGCCCATCCGGCGTTCCGCGCCGCCGCCGAAACCGTGTCCTCGATCTACGAGATGAAGCGCGCGCCGGAAAATCTCGACATTACGTCCTACGAGGAAGACGGCGAGCGTTTCTCCAGCTATTACCTGCGCGCCCGGTCCCGGGACGATCTGTGGAAGCGCACACAGACCCACAAGAAGATCGCCGATCTGACCTTCGGGCTGTTCGGGCGCTCGCCGGACCATGTGGCCGGGTTGTTGACCGGCCTCGCCATGAAGGCGGATGTGCTGGATCAGAAATCAGGGTTCCGCGGCAACCTTCTGAACCATTTCGACCACATGCGCCGCAACGATACCTACCCGTCCTATGCGGTGATCCCGCCCGCCGGCGTGCGTCATGCCGATATCTATGCGGGGGAAAAGCGCGAGGATCCCGGATTGCGGGTGGTCGAGGAAACCGATTCGGGCGTGGTATTGTCGGGCATGAAGATGCTCGCCACGGGCGCGGTATTTTCCAACGAGATCCTGATCGGCAACCTCACGCCGCTGGCCGCTGAGTTCAAGGAATATGCGATCACCTGCGCGCTGCCCTGCAATTCGCCCGGCCTCGCCATGTGGGCGCGCCGGCCCTACGCCCAGACCGCGACCAGCGAAATGGATTATCCCCTGAGCTTCCGGTTCGACGAATCCGACGTGGTGGTGGTCTGCGACCGGGTCGAGGTGCCGTGGGAAAAGGTTTTCATCCACAATGATGCCGAGCTGTCGCGCGGCTGTTATATCATGACGCCGGCCAATTGCTTTTCCAATCACCAGTCCAATGTGCGGTTCTGGTCCAAGATGTCCATGCTGGTGGGGCTCGCCAGCCGGGTCTGTCAATCCAGCGGCAACGACAAGATCCCCGCCGTGCGTGAACAGCTCGGCAGGCTGGCCGCCCTGGAAGGCGCCATCGCCGGCATGGTGCATGGCCAGGTGATGGCCTATGAGGACTGGCCCGGCGGGCCGGAAGGCTATGTCTGTTTCAACCGGCGCTATATGTACGCAGCCCTCAACTGGTGCACGGAAAACCATTCGGCGATTATCGATCTGGTGCGCGAACTTGTCGGCGGCCACGTGCTGCAGATGCCGGCGGATTCCTCCGTGCTGGAAAACCCGGAATTGCGTGCTCAGTTCGAAAATTATTTCGCGACGCCCTTCATGGATTCGATTACCCGCTGGAAGCTGCTGAAATTCACCTGGGACCTGATCGGTTCCGAATTCGCCGGCCGCCATACCCTGTATGAGAAATTCTACGGCGGCCATTCGGTGATCGTGCGCAACCAGAGCTACCGCGAAGCCCCGTGGGACGATTTCCACGCCATCGTGGACGATGCCCTGGCCGCCATCCCGGTCCCCGGAATCCCCGGAATCAATGCCATGGATCGTTGATCATGGCCTTTAATCGAGAATAGTTTGATGCATCTCCGCGACACCTCAGACAGTTTCGGCCTTTTCTCAATCCTGTTCCATTGGGTGAGTGCCGGCCTTATCATCGGAATTTTCATTTTAGGCCAGGTGATGGAAGACATGGCGCGTGGCCCTGCGAAGAGAGACTTGCTGGAGGTTCATCAATCTTTCGGCCTGCTCCTGTTGCTCCTGGTCCTGGTCCGGTTGATCTGGCGGTTAAGTCAGGGATTTCCCCGGCCAGCGGCCCCCACCGCCGCCATTCTCAATGTGATATCCCGGCTTTGGCATTGGGCGCTCTTGATCCTCATTATCGCAATTCCGGTTTCCGGCTTCATTGCCTCCGATGCGGGCCGTAGTGACCTGCATTTCTTCGGATTGTTTGTGTTGCCGGATATCATCGGCTTCGACCATGATTTGCACGAACAGTTCGAAGATATTCACGGGGCTCTGACCACATTCCTGATTCCCCTCGTTGCCATCCATGTGGCGGCCGCCTTCAAACATCATTTCTGGAACAGGGATGCGACCTTGAAACGCATGCTCGGGATAAAATAGCCAGCCAAGTGTCTTTCCGATGCCCGATATGGCCGCGAATTGGAGCGCGCGCGGTTGAATCGCGTCGCCTGAAAAACACACTATGTAGCGTTTATTGTCCTTCGCCATTTTGGAAACAAATCAGGAACATTGGGAAAAATCAGCCGGTTCAGCCTGATTCCGGGACTTGATTCCTGGTGGCGTTCGACAAAAATATTTACTAATCCATACCAAATGTTGCGTTTCCCTATTGCCTAACCACAATTTCTTGTGCAAACTCCGCTCCGCTCGATATGGAGGAACGGGGTTTCCTCGGGGGTCGGGATCGGACAAAGTTTCAGTTTTGGCATTCTGCATTGATGGTCGAAACAGCCGCGGTCGTGCGTAACGCGGAACGATGTCCTTCGGGGTAAGACGGTGGAATAGGAGGTTGGGTTGCTCGATCTGATACAGGAAAAACATGATCTTTTTCAGTCTCGCAGCGAGATTACGGTACAGATAAACCGCGATCGCGATGCAAATCTTACGGATTTCGGTAGAGCCGTTCTTGATGACCGGTATTTGATGCCCGGTGAAAGCTATCAGGATCTTTTCGCCCGTGTTGCCAGCCATTACGGCGACGATTCCGGTCATGCCCAGCGCATCTATGATTATATGAGCAATCTCTGGTTCATGCCGTCGACCCCGGTTTTGTCCAATGGCGGCACCAAGCGGGGCCTGCCCATTTCGTGCTTCCTGAACGAAGCCAATGATTCGCTCGAAGGCATCGTCGATCTGTGGAACGAGAATGTCTGGCTCGCGGCCCGCGGCGGCGGCATCGGCAGCTATTGGGGCAATCTGCGTTCCATCGGTGAAAAGGTCGGCGCCAACGGCAAGACGTCCGGTATCGTGCCCTTCATCCGGGTGATGGATTCGCTGACGCTGGCGATTAGCCAGGGCAGTCTGCGGCGTGGCTCGGCGGCGGTTTACCTGCGCATTGATCATCCCGAGATCGAGGAATTCATTGAAATACGGCGGCCGACCGGCGGGGATCCGAACCGCAAGGCGCTGAACCTGCATCATGGCGTGGTCATCACCGACAAATTCATGCGCGCGGTCGAAAACGATGAGGAATGGGGGCTGCTGAGCCCGAAGGACCAGGCCGTGGTGCGCAAGATTTCCGCGCGCGGGTTGTGGATACGTCTGCTGACCACGCGGATCGAATCGGGCGAGCCCTATTTCATCTATATCGACCATGTGAACCGCGCCGTGCCCGAGCATCACAAGCTCGCCGACATGCCGGTGAAAATGTCGAACCTGTGTTCCGAGATCACGCTGCCGACCGGCACGGACAAGGATGGCAAGGAACGCACCGCCGTGTGCTGCCTGTCGTCGCTCAATCTTGATAAATACCTGGAATGGAAGGATCACCCGCAACTTATCGAAGACGTGATGCGTTTCCTCGATAACGTCTTGCAGGATTTCATCGACAATGCGCCGGAATCCATGAGCCGGGCGAGTTACGCCGCCATGCGCGAGCGCTCCGTCGGGCTCGGCGTCATGGGCTTCCATTCCTTCCTGCAATCGCAGAACGTGCCGATTGAATCGGTCATGGCCAAGGTGTGGAACAAGAAGATGTTCAAGCACATCAGAGAACAGGCCGATGCCGCGTCATTAACTTTGGCCGAAGAACGGGGCGCCTGCCCGGATGCGGCCGATTATGGATTCATGGAACGGTTTTCCAACAAGATGGCGATTGCGCCGACGGCGTCGATCTCGATCATCTGCGGTGGCTCGTCACCGGGGATCGAACCGAATGCGGCCAATTCCTATACCCACAAGACCCTGTCCGGCTCGTTCAACGTGCGCAACAAATACCTCAAGCAGTTGCTGGCGGAAAAAGGTCAGGATACGGATGAGGTTTGGACCTCCATCACCGTGACGGAGGGCTCGGTCCAGCATCTCAATTTCCTGAGTGATGACGAAAAGGAAGTCTTCAAGACCGCCTTCGAACTGGATCAGCGCTGGCTGGTCGAACTGGCCGGCGACCGGGCAGCCCATATCTGCCAGTCCCAGTCGCTCAACGTTTTCCTCCCGGCGGATGTGCATAAGAAAGTCCTGCATGATATCCACTTCCTGGCCTGGAAAAAGGGCGTGAAGTCGCTGTATTACTGTCGCTCAAAATCAATCCAGCGGGCCGATATTGTGTCCAACAAGGCCGAGGTTCAGCTGCATGGCTCCGGCACGGCGCCACCGGCCCCCGGCATCGGCGAACCATTGCCGCTCACCGCGGCGTCACAGGACAATGAAAACGATTACGAGGAGTGCCTTTCCTGTCAGTAGGAGAGCGCGCGGTTGGGGAGATAAATCATGTCATTACTGGACGCCAATCCGGTCTATAAGCCGTTCCACTATCCCTGGGCCTATGATGCGTGGCTGACCCAGCAGCAGGTCCACTGGCTGCCGGAAGAGGTGCCGTTGGCCGATGATGTCAAGGATTGGCATAACAAGCTGTCGGCGGGCGAGCGCCACACCTTGACCCAAATTTTCCGTTTCTTCACCCAGGCGGATATCGAGGTCAATAATTGTTACATGAAGCATTATTCCCGCGTGTTCCAGCCGACTGAAGTCCAGATGATGCTGGCTGCGTTTTCCAACACGGAAACCATCCATATTTCGGCCTATTCCCATTTGCTCGATACCATCGGCATGCCGGAAACCGAATACCAGGCCTTCCTCCGTTACAAGGAGATGAAGGACAAGTATGACTACATGCAGGAATTCGGAGTTGAGACAAAATCCGATATCGCCATGACCCTGGCGGTGTTTGGCGGGTTTACTGAAGGACTCCAGCTTTTCGCCAGCTTTGCGATCCTGCTCAACTTCCCGCGTCACAACAAGATGAAGGGGATGGGCCAGATCGTGACCTGGTCGGTACGCGACGAATCCCTGCATACGGATTCGATCATCAAACTGTTCCACACCTTCATTTCGGAAAATCCGGAAGTCTGGACCGAGGAATTCCAGCGCCAGCTTTATATAGCGTGTTCGACGGTCCTGGAACATGAAGACGCGTTCATCGATCTCGCCTTCGAGTTGGGCGGCGTCGAAGGGCTGGTCGCCGCCGACGTAAAGAAATATATCCGCTATATTGCCGACCGCCGCCTGTCCCAGCTCGGGCTGCAACCGATCTACCGGATCGAAAGCAATCCGCTGCCCTGGATCGACGAAATTCTGAACGGCGTGGAACACACCAACTTCTTTGAAAACCGGTCGACGGAATACTCAAAGGCCGCGACCCAGGGATCCTGGGAAGACGTCTGGGGCGACTGACGGCTCAGCTTCCCGCGGCGACCAGTATGTCCGCCGTATCCCGGGCTGCTTTTTCCCAGGAATAGCGTTTCGCCCGTTTCTGGGCGGAAATGCCCAGCCGCGACGCCAGGTCCCGGTCATTGATGATTTTCCCGATTGCCGCCGCCATATCTCTTGGGTCGAGGGGGTCGAAATAAATCCCCGCGTCGCCGAGTATTTCGGGCATCGCGGCCTGATTTGAGCTGGCGATGGGGGTCCCGCTCGCCATGGCCTCGACCAGCGGATGGCCGAAGGTCTCGGCAGTGGAGGGGAACACCAGTAAGGCGCAGTCGCGATACAGGGCGATCAGCCGGTTCCGGTCGACCGAGCCGAGCAATTCAATCGCATCACCGAGCCCGTGGCGCTTTATCGCATCCGATACCTGGCCCGGATATTCATCGCCCACATTGGCGCCGGCGATCTTCAGGGTGAGCCCGGGATGGGTTTGCCGCGCGATCGCCAGCGCTTCGATCAGCATGAGATAATTTTTCTGGATATAGATATCGCCCACGGCGAGCAGGAAATCACCGCGCGTGGACCCGGCCGGGGGCGGTGAATATGCCGGATCGACTCCGTGGGGAATGACCGCGATCCGTTGCCTGGCGAGTCCGAAAGACAGGGCGCGCCGCGCGTAATCGGACACCGCAATGGCGCGTCTCGCGCGCAGCAATGACGCCATCGTCATCAGGGTCAGAGCCGACCAGTACACCCAGCGTCTCGGCCGCCAGTCGCGCCGGCCGACGGCAAGGGCGTTGCGCAGCATGATCACCGGGCGGGGCGCGAAAATCGGGCCGAAATTTGCCGGTGAAAACGTGACCCGTGCGCGCAGACGCCATGCCATCAAGGGAAGTCTGACCTGTTCCCACCACAAGGTGCGAAAATAGCTTTCGCGGAAGGAAACCAAATGGGGATGAATGCCCTCATCGAGTGGATCGAACCGCGAGAGCTGGCTTTGGTGCAAAACAAGGTGGATTTCCAGCCGTGGGTCCTTGGCGAGATAAGGCAGAACCGCGCGGAGATGCGTAACCCCGCCGCCGGTTTTGGCGTGCAGGGCGTTGATCAGCACTTTAAGGCGGGTTGATGGCCTGAAGGAGGTGTCCACGATCTGTCAGCGCCCGCCGGTCTTAATCCAGATAAAGGCCATGCGCCTTATGCCAATCCTCGATCCCCAATTCCGGGTAGCTTTCAAATTGCGGCCCGTCGGGAAAATCCACCCAGCTAACCGCATGGGCCGTCATGATGGACTGGGTTTCGGGCGGTTTGGGCAGTTCCGTGTCGATGGCCGAGGCGAAAGGATGAAGATAATCCGGCCATTTGGGATTGTGCACCCACAGCGCGCTGCCGCATCGTGCACAAAAATGCCGCCGTGAAAATCCCAACCCGTCGGCCTCATAGGCGCCGCGATCATTTTCATTGGCGCGGTAGATCGTGATGTTTTCCTTACCCTCAATCTTCAATGTCCGCGCATCGGCCAACAGATTGATCGTGTAGCCGCCGCCGCCCGATGTCTTGCGGCAGATCGTGCAGTAGCATCGGCTGAACGGCATGGGTGTTTTGGACTCGGCGCTGAACTTGACCGCGCCGCAATGGCAGGACCCCTCGAGCTTCACTTCCGGCACTCCCGTCTGATTAATACCTCTATCGTGCCCGAGTATAGCAGCTAGTGGGCAGAATCTATCGGAAGATGGTCAGAAGTTGCGGCGTTCCTCGGTGATTGCGGGCGGTCTCGCCAAGTGTAGCGCCTGCGAGCAGGCGACGCCCAGCAGGGCGGCGTATGTTGCCGCGATTGCCGGGACGGTCATGGTGTAATCGACCAGCGAATGGGCTGCTACCAGGGCTGTGATCGCGAGCCCCATGCAGGGAATATTTGCCCGGCGTCCGTAATGCCGAAGCGCCGCAAAACAGATCACCAAGATCCATAGCAGGGCAAGCATCAGAATTGCCGTGGCCGGAACGCCCAGTTCCAGGGCATTTTCCAGATATGTGTTATGGGCGCGCTTGAAGGGCGCCGAGTCCTCGCTTCGGTACATTGGAAAAACCTGGGCGAATGATCCGGACCCGGTGCCCACATAGGGCGCATCCTTGATCCCTTCGATGGTTCGTTCGTAGACCGTGTAACGTTCCGAGGCGGCGCCGGGCAGGATGGACATCCGGTCGATGGTCCCGCCGCCGCCGATGCCGAATATGGCGCTGGCGAAGACCAGAATTGCGGCCCCTCCTGCAAAGATGAAACGCCGCCGTTTGCGGGTCATGGCGATCAACCCGAGAAACGTGCTGACACCCAACACCACCACCGCCACGCCGGCGCGTGATTGGGTCATCAGGATCGATGCAAATAATATGCTCGCCGCAACTATCATGATCCAGGTTCGGGCGAACAGATACTCAATCACGGCCTGGGTCGCGAAACGCCAGCTCACCTCCATGTCGCCCTTACGCATAGCCGGTTTGAACAGAATCGTCAGTGCACAAATCAGCCCCAGCCCGCCATAGGACGCGTAATTGTTGCGCGACAGAAACGTGCTCGACAGGACGTGGTAATCACCGACGCCCTTTTTGGGATACCACAGCACGCGATCAATACCCGCCAGTTCGACGATGATGCCGTATATGGCGTAAATCAGCGTCGCGGCAAGCACTAACCGAACCATGCGTTCCGCCCGGGCCGGGGTGCCGCAGAGCTGAAAACTGAGCAGGAAAACGCCGCCATAGGTCAACAGCCGCATCAGCCCGGTACGGGTGTGTTCGGCATCGACTGAAATCGTCGTGGCAAGGTTCGCGCCAAGCGCTTCCCCGGCGACACGCCATAGATCATTATGCCACGCTGTGGGTGTGCCCTCCCAGGACTGTATGCCGACCCATATCAAAACCAGGGTAAACATCATCAAAGCGGGAAAAATCGGTCTCAGGCTCGCTGTTTGGTGCGTGCGGCTTACCGAGACGATGATGCCCCACAAAAAGATTAATGCGCCAACCAGGACTGCCAGCAAGGACCAGGCCCAGGGACGGTCGGCTCCAAATGGCAGGGGTACGATCATTAACGTGCCGACCAGCCCGACAAACACAGTATGTTCGGCGAAATTGACCCGGTTGGATTGTGGACGCATCGTACTAGGTTTCCCGCTACTGCCGTGTTCGTTGATTTCGATGGATATTCGGTCGATTGGAGCGTTGAGCGAGACGCAAGCTGATCAATTTGCGCTGCCGCCAGTTGATATCCGGTTGCGAAGTCCGCTTAACTCATTGCGCAAGGATTCTATTTCGCGCAATTCCTGATCCAGCGCATCTTCCGTCTGAGCAACCGGTGTGGCGTTTTCGTCGGCGTTTTTCAGGCTGCCAAGCAGTTCGGTGAGAAATTCGTCCGATCGGGCATTTGGGTCCTCCGATCGAGCGGGTTCGGCGGCGGGCGCGGGGGGAGGAGCGGGCATATCGACGACGGAACCCATGTTTTGGACCCGTGAGATGATATCGCGAATTCCCGGGCTGAGGGATTCAGCCTTTACCGGGGCGGTCATTCCCGCGGGGCTTTCAAGATGATCATCGGCCGCGGCTTCATCGTGATCGCCGGCTGCGATCAGATCGAGAACCGAACGGACAACATCCGGGTCCGGAACGGAATTTCCGGCCTGATCAGCGTCGCTTTCGGATTCCATGTCATCATCAATATGGGCGATGGCCATCATCGCGTCATCGAAGGAAGAAGCTCCGTCTTCCTCCCCCGATCCATCGACTGGATTATCGGATTGCTTGGTCGCGGCGAATGACGACGGTTCGGAGGCGAGTAATTCCTGGGCCAGGTTGGTGATCCGGGGAACCGTATCATCCCGCGACCGGTCCAGATTACCTTCGACCGTCGCCAGCAAATCATCGACCATGCGGCCCAGATCTGAATTCTTCTGGGTCATTTCTTCCAGCCGCGTGCGATAGCGCGCGATTTCGTCTTCCTGATCCGAGAATCGGGTCCGGATTTGATGCCACATATCCAGCAGTGCTTCGCTTTCGCGGTTGCGCGCCATTTCAGTGGAAGCGTTGTGTTTTTCAGCCGATTCGATTCGTTTCTTCAGAGATTCTATATCACGCATTGCGCCACTCTTGCATTTCGTTGGGTTA
>CALGIA010000302.1 GCA_937916005.1 uncultured Rhodospirillaceae bacterium | reverse complement strand
ATGGCCACCGATAAAATGATCGCGCGCAAAGATGGCGCCATCGGACGGATTATTTTCAACAACCCGGAACGGCGCAATGCCGTGTCGCTGGAAATGTGGGAAGCGCTGGGAGAGATCACCGCCGATTACGTCGCCGATGACGCGGTCCGCGTGATCGTGCTGGAAGGCGCGGGCGACAAGGCGTTCGTGGCCGGAGCCGATATCTCGCGCTTCGGCAGTGAAAGAACCTCACAGGCGGATGTGGCGCGCTACGGCGCGATGGTGTCGGCCTCGACCGAGGCGCTGTATGACGCGCCGAAACCGACCATCGCCAAGATCCAGGGCTTTTGTATCGGTGGCGGGCTTGGCATCGCGCTATCCTGCGACATGCGGATCTGCGCCGATGACGCCCAATTCGCCGTGCCGGCGGCCAAGCTGGGCCTCGGCTATCCGCACAATAATTTGCGCAAGCTCACCGACGTGGTGGGCCCCGCCTTCGCCAAGGAAATCTTTTTCACCGCGCGGCGATTTTCCGCCGCCGAGGCCGTCGAAATGGGGCTGGTCAACCGGGTCGTGCCCGTGGCGGAGCTGGATGACTATGTGGAAAAATACGCCGGCATGATCGGCGGCAACGCGCCCCTGACCCTCCGCCAGGCCAAGGGCACCATCGGCGAGCTGATGAAAGACGCCGCCGCGCGGGATCTCGCCCAGTGCGATCAATGGGTCAAGGATTGCTTCGATAGCGCCGATTACGTGGAAGGCCAGGCAGCCTTCATGGAAAAACGACGCCCCGAATTCAAGGGCCGATAAAGGGCGTTCGCCTTAGGGAACGCATCCAATTTCCGCGAGAAGACCCCCATAACAGGCATCAGCCGTAAAATGCCGGCGCGCGTAATCATAGGCGGATTGCCCAACCCTTTGCCGCAGCGCCCCATCATCGACCAAGCGGATCAGATGACCGGCAAACGATGCGGGGTCGTCGGCGACCAGTAGTGTCTTGTCGTCGAATTCCGGCAGGCCGCGCGCGCCCTCCGTGGTGGTGACCAGGGGCAAACCGTTGCCGAGCGCTTCCACCGACTTGATCTTGAGCCCGGCCCCGGCCCGCACCGGATTGATCGCGATATCGATGGCGCCGTAGACTGCATCGAGCTCGGCGCCATAACCTTTCAGCGCCATGCCCGGAACGGATACGCCTTTTAGCAAGCTGCAAATATGTCCGTGGATATCCAGCGAAAGGCCCGGTCGAAAAACCCGAGGCCAGATGTCTTCGATGAACCATTTCATCGCATCCACATTGGCAATCCAGCCGCTGGCGACAAACCCGATGGATTTGACCTGAGGCCGAAAGGGCTTGCGACTCGATTCGACCGGGTGCGGCGCCAGAATGCAGTTCTGTTGCCCCATGGCCGCGCCAATGTCGGCGTAATCTTCCCGCTGAATGAGGATGGCACGATCGAACCGGCGAAGGATATCCAACTCCTCCGCCCGGGTGACTGTCTGTTCATCCCGCAGCCCATGTTCGCGCATCGCCGCCTCACGAACCCAGACCAAATCGTGGGTGTCGATGAAGGCGCGGGTTCCGGGTGGCAGCGCATCGCGCAGATATGCGAGATGGAGCCGCTCAATAATGCAGACATCGACCGCATTCGAGCGGCAATAATCATGAAGCCGCCGGGCATATTCCGCAGGCTCCAACGGAAGATTGCGATCCAGCCATGCGAAGCGCCAGGATCTGGATTGGGCGGTGAGAATTGTTTCGTCGCCGGGACGCGCCGGGCCCAGGACCGCGATGGTCAGGTCGGTCCTTGACCCGAGATAATCCGCCAGGACATGAGTGCGCGCATGGGCGCCCGCCTCAAGCCGCCAGATGCTTTTGTCGGTGACGATGAGAACTTTTCGGTTCGGAATATCCCGTGTCATGGGCCGACTTTATACCGGCGCGGACACCGGAACCAATGGTCAGATCAGCGCGAGGCTGAGCCATGGAAAGGCGATAATCACGATCAGCACCAGCAGCATGATGCAGGCGAAGGGGAAGGCGCCGGAGAAAATATGGGTCAGTGTAATCGAAGGGTCCTTGATGGTGCTCTTGATGGTAAAGCACGAAATGCCCAGGGGCGGGGTCAGCAGACCGATCTCCGCGCCGATCACGGTCACGATGCCGAACCAGACGATATCGCCGCCCAGGGCTTCGACCGAGCTTAAAAACAGCGGCACCACGATCAGGATGATCGACGCGGTTTCGATAATCGTGCCCAGCGCCACCATCAGGATGACGTAAATCACCATCATGCCGATCAGGCCCAAATTCATATCGGTCAGCCATTCGCTGAACAGGGTCGGCAGAGCGGCAACGCCGAGCATCCGGCTATACATGGAGGCGGAAATGATCAGAAACAGAATGGCGGCCGTGATATGGCCGGTCTCCACCAGCACGCGCCACAGGCCCGACCAGGTGAGCTTTCGCTTTATGACGCCGATAAACAGCGCGCCGGCGGACCCGGCCGCGCCGGCTTCTTCCGGAGAAAACCAGCCTGAATAGATTCCGCCCAGCACCACCACAACCAGCGCCGCGACCGGCAACAACAGCTTGAGAATTTCCCACCAGCTTATCGCCGGGCTGATATCTTCCTCGGACAACGTGGTAGGACCGCCGATGAATTTGGGCGAGACATAGGTCATCACCAGAATCCCGAAGCCGAATGCCGTCGCCAGCAAAATACCGGGAATAAATCCCGCCATGAACATATCACCGACCGACTGTTCGGCCACGATGGCGTAAATGATCAGCATGGCGGACGGTGGTATCAGCATGCCGAGCACGGAACTGCCCGCCACCACGCCAACCGAAAACTGGGGGGTATAACCAAAACGCCGCATCTCGGGCACGGCGATGCGGGTGAACACCGAAGCCGACGCGATGGATGAGCCCGTGATCGATGCGAACAGCGCGTTGGCCGCCACGGTAGCCATGCCGAGACCACCCCGGACGCGGCGGAAAACCTGATCCGCGACCTTGTAGACATCCGCGCCGAGTCCGATCTCGCTTGAAACGATCCCCATCAGGGCGAACAGCGGAACATTGGCGAATACCTCATGGGAGACGGTATCGCGAGTTGCGGCCGCCAGCAGGCTGATCGCAATGTCGATGGAATCGCGATAGACCCAGACGCCGATGAACGAGACCAGACCCAGCGACACGGATACATGCACGCCGCAATAGATCAAAATCAGAATGATAAATACGGAAAGAATTCCGACTTCTACGCCAATCATCGGTTTTCCTTTATCCGCGTTGGGACAGCGCGCGAAGGTGCGTCGCGAAATTAACAAGAAACTGGATCATCGTGACGACAATGGCGATGACAATGATCAGCGAGATGGGCCATACGGGCGCCGTGAACAGGCCTTCAATGCCGATATAGTAATCCTTGTTCCAGGAATCGATCAGATACGGAACGCTGCCGATCTGAATCAGCCCCATGAAAATCGCGCCCAACAGGCCGGTGACCAGCCCCATGACATGACCAATGGCCGGTTTGCGCAACATGACCTGGTTGAACAGCCCGTCGGAGCGGGTAAGGACCCCGGCCCGCAATGCGTCCGCCAGCTGCATGAACACAATCCCGACGATGGATATCTCGATCATCTCGATGACGCCGATGATCGGTTGATTGAACGCCGAGCGCCCGATTGCTTCGGCGTTGATCAAGACCATCAAAACCACGATCCAGCACGAGCCGGTCGCATTCATGCCGCCGACGATGTACCCGAATATGCGAAGCGGGGCGTTTTGTTTGCGCCCCGCTTCGTCTCTCGACCCAGGAGTATCGGGCGGCCCGGAATTATCGGGCAATGGCTGCTACTCCCGATCCCAATGGCGGAGAATGGGCTGATTGGCGGCCCGCATCTTGTCCATATAGGCGCGGACCAGCTTGGTGCCCGGAAGGCCTTTTTTATCCAGACCGGCTGCCCAGTCCTTGGCAATGTTCGGCATGAACTTGGCCCAGTCCGACCGCGCCGCGGCTGACATCTGGACAATCGTGCCGCCCTTCGCCGCAAATTTCTTGTAGGCGTTGCCAGCATCGCTCAAAGCCAATTTGCCGGTGTGGTCGCGATACAGGGCGGTGACCTCATGGATCACATCGCGCACCGCTTTCGGCAGCTTCTTATAAGTGTCCATATTCATGGTCAGCGCCTTGGAATTCGCCGTGCCGATATCGGCCTTCAACATGTATTTGGCGCCGCCATCGACCAGCTTGAAGGCAACCGCCGCGTCGGTCCACAACATTGAGCCGTCGATCGAGTTGGTCTGGAACTTGTTGTAATAGTGGACCATGGACCCGAACACCGGCGTCGCCCCGGTGCCGGTCAGATAGCGCATGTTCAAGCCGGCGCCGGCAATTTTCATGCCCTTGAAGTCCTTGATCGACGACACTTTTCTGGTGAAGAACAGCTGGTATGAATCGATCACCGAAAAACTGGTCAGCAGGACCTGATTATATTTCGCCCAGGCCTCTCTCATGGCCGGGAATTCCTCGGCCAGCTGATCGACAGTGCGGGACAGTAGCACCGCATCGGACGTCACGAACGGCGCCACATAGGCAACCGCCTGCATGGGCACCTTGTCCTGGTGGAACACGGTGGTCACGATGCCGATATCGCCCAAACCCTGTTGCATGCCCGTCAAGACGTGCCTGACCTTGACGATCTGGCCGGCGAATGCCTGGTTCCAGCGGATCTTGTAATCGCCCGTTTTGGCAAGGCGCTTGTCCACTTCGGGGATAAAGAAATTAATGAAGGTTTTAACCTGTAGCGCGCGCGGCGGATACCCGTCGACCGCCGTCAGGCTGAGCATTTTTGGGGCCGCAATGGCGCCGCTCATGCTCGCTGCGGTGACAATCGCGACAACCGCCGCGCTTGGGGCCAGGCTCCGTGGCAAATTTAGGATGTGTTTCATGACATTCATCTCCCTATTTCAAAATTCGAACGGCATGTTGGATTAACCAGGGCGTGAAAGCAATCACTAAACCGTGATAGAGGGGGCTTGCGGCGAAGCTTCTAAAACTCCTCGAACAGGCGGCCATAGCCGTGGAACTTGTCGTTGACGCCGATGGCGCGCAGCGCGTGCCACATATTGGTGACGTTGATGGGCAGCACCGGTTTGCCGATCATGCGTTCGATGGCCGGGAACAGATCCAGCGTGCTGAGATTGGTGCCGACCTGGACGATGGTGTCCACGTCATCGCCGTCGAGCTGGTTGAGCACCAGATCCATCACATCGCCGCGCGGCGTGTGGGCGATGGAGGTGGCGGAATCGCATTTCATGCCGATCAGGCGTTTGACGTTAAATCCGCTTTCGGTGAAGAACTTCATCACCTGCTGATCGCCGATCGGCTGATAAGGCGTCACCACGGCGATATCCTTGGAGCCGAATTTCTTCATGGCGGCGCGCACTGAATCCGCCCCCGTGGTCACGCCCATGTCTGGGCCGATCTGCTCGCGCAACCGTTCGACAAATTCGTCATTGCCGTCGACGCCGCCCCAGAAGGTTTCCGCCGACATGCCCATCATGATGTAATCGACTTCCGCGGTCATGATGTCGCGCAGCGCGCCGGGAATGGTGTCGCGGATGGCATGGACGAAATCCATGAAGGCATCGTCGCTCGACAGGTTGGTGTACTCGACCCAGAAGCGCGAGAAATGCCAGGTCACGCCCTGGGGAACGAGGCGCAGGCAATCATATTCGACGCCGGTGTTGGTGGATGGAATGATGACGCCGATCCGGCCCCGCTTGCCGATCCAGGGTTCCTGCGGCTTGGTAAGTATCTGCGTATCCATTGCGATGGCCTCTTTGTCTAGTGGTTCCGATATCGGGCCAAATTCTATACACTGCGGAAAGGCGCGTCGACTCAGGGAGCGTTCCAGACCACCTGCCCGATGCCGGAAACATCGTATCCGCCGAATTCTTCGGTCCGCAGGCGGAATTTTGCCGTGCGGGTGAACTCAAGCAATTTCTGGAAGGGGGCCTCGAAATAATCGCGCCGCGACACGGCGATGTCGAAACGTTCCGTGGTGAGCGCCACGAAACCAAGCCGAAGCTGACGCGCCGCCGCCTCAATGGCGAGCCCCGCATCGGCCTCCCCCTCCAGCACGGCCAGGCCCAATTCGGTTTCGCTTTTTGCGGGTTCGGGCAAAAGTGTCAAATCGTCAACCGATAGCCCCGCCTCAGTGAGCAATTGCAGAAACAGGACGGCGCTGCCGGCGCCGGCCTGGCGATGGGCGATCCGCATTGATTTCGCGGCGAGATCGGCGAGGCCCTGAACAGCCAGCGGATTGCCCGGTGCCACCACCAGACCCTGGGACCGCCATGCCCAATTCACCGCAACCAGATCCTGCCCGCCGCAGGCCTTGGCGATAGCGTTGACATTATAGGCTCCGCCGTCCGCATCGCCCCCCAATTCACGAAGATGCAGACCGGCGGCCAGGGCGCGCCCGTCGGCCAGGCGTTCCAGCCCGGCGACGCTGCCACAGGCGAACATGGCCAGATCCGACCCGGATTCGCGCAGCGCCCAATCCAGCAACGGGTCCTGGCTGCCCGCGACAATCGGCGGTGGCGGGATAGTGTTGGTTGCCGGGCCTTCCGTGCCGCGCATCAGCGACAGATCGATCAAATTCCTGGGGAACAGCCACTTGCCGGTGACCCGGGTCGAGGGAATCTCCCCCTTGCCGAGCAGTTCGTAG
>CALGIA010000301.1 GCA_937916005.1 uncultured Rhodospirillaceae bacterium | reverse complement strand
CCAAGCATGGAGGCGACCACCATGAGGGATCGAACGCAGCCCCGGATTTCGAAATCCAACATCGACAAATCTCCTGCCCGCACTGCCCCGCTATAAGGGCTATATGGTCCGCCGACCGGGCGACCACAATAGCCAATCGATCACGATTTAGTCAGTGTAAATGCCAAGGGATTAAACATTTGCCGCGTGTTCGGCGCGCAGGACCTTGTCGAGCAATGAGGCTATTTCGGATTTGCGATAGGGCTTGCGAATGAACCAGGGGAATTCGCCGTCCGGGACCAAGTCATTGAATTCCTCGTCGGGATAACCCGACGTGAGGACGATTTCAAGACCCGGCGTGATGCGGCGCGCCTCGGTGGCGATGTCGGGCCCGCTCATGCCACCCGGCAGTATGACATCCGTGAACAACAGATCGATATCCCGGCGTTCCGACAAACGCGCCAGGGCCGACTCGCCGTCTTCCGCCTCAATAACATCGCACCCCAATTCCGATAAAATTCCGGCGACTATTTTTCGAACGTCGGGTTTGTCCTCCACCACAAGGACGGTGGAGTTGGCTGGAGGAACATGAACGATGCTTTGATTTTCCGGTTCCGGGTCTATGTCCGGTCCCGCCACACGCGGCAGATAGACATGAATGCTTGTGCCTTTGCCCGGTTCACTTTCGATCTCGACAAAGCCGCCCGATTGTACGACGAAACCGTGCACCATGCTGAGACCCAGGCCGGTTCCCTCGCCCACATCCTTGGTGGTGAAAAAGGGTTCAAACGCATGTTCCATCACGTCCGGGGCCATCCCGCTTCCCGTGTCCGTGACTGACATCAATACGTAATCGCCAGGAACGATATCGGGATGCCCGGTCAGTTGCCGGGAATCAACAATCCGGTTTGAGGTCGCGATGGAAATACTTCCGCCCGTGGGCATGGAATCCCGGGCGTTAAGCGCGAGATTCAACAGCACGTTCTCCAACAGGCTTTTGTCCGCATGGACCGGCCAGGCGTCCGGGGCGAGTTCCGCATCCACGGAAATGGTTTCGCCAATCGTGGGCCGCAGCATCTCGCGCATGCCCGACACCAGGCCATTGAGATCGAGGTCTTCGGCCCTGAGTGTCTGTTTGCGCGAAAACGACAGCAATTTGCTGGTCAGGTCCGCGCCACGCATGGCGCTGTCCATGGCGAACGACATGAATTTCCGCGCTTTATCGTCGGTCACGCGGCCCATGGTCAGATCGAGATTTCCGACGATGACCATCAGAAGGTTGTTGAATTCATGGGCGATGCCGCCGGTGAGCTGGCCCACCGCTTCCATCTTCTGGGATTGCTGGAGCTGTTCCTCGGCACGCTTTCGGTCCGTCAAATCCACGAAGGTGCGCAGCAGCGCTTCCTCGCCTTCCCACGTGATGCGCTGCATGAACACCTGCAGGGGAATGATCGACCCGTCCTTGCGCTGCGCGTCATACTCGTAACTGGATTCGGACGCACGCCCCGCGAACACGTTTTGCCGGAGTTTGTCTATTCTGTCTGCTTCATGATCCGGGATCAAAGCCATTCTCGGGGCCGCGATGAGTTCCTCCGGAGAATCGTATCCAAACAGATCGGCGCAGGCTCGGTTAACGAACAACCGGCCCTTTGTCAGGCTTCCCACATGAATCCCAAGATCTGAATTTTCGATGAGAGACCGGTAGCGCGCCTCGCTCTCGCGCAGCGCTTCCTCCACCCGCGCCAGGGCCGTGATGTCCTGCACGGTCCCGCGCGATATCAGCGGATTACCGAACACGTCGAATTCCGACTCGCAGTTTTCCTCCACCCACTTGATGCGGCCATCGGGCATCCGGAGCCGATGGGTCACCTGATACGGCGCGCGGCTCTCGAGCGACCCGGTAGCGGAACAAATGGCCGCCATCACGAGAATGTAACGGTGCTCGGAGCAAAACGTCAGGACGAGTACCGGGAGGATGTAGGGCACGCCCCCCGCCACTTCAAATCCAAGGTTCAGGTCCACGACAAATATCGCGACGGCGATCACGCCACCAAAAATAATGACGGCCATATCCCGTCCACGGACTGATCGCGCAATTCGTTCTGGTACTATTATCCGAGCCTAAGCGTGACTATCTATCTTTTAAGACTAGTTAATATGTTATATGGTTAAGCTATCATTAAGAAAGCAGCATTCGCCATATGATATATAGCTTTATGCACGCGCCCATTCCGTATAATCGGCTGTTAAGAAGGGCGGCGGCGGACCAGGGCGGTCCGAACGGCGAATCCGCTAGAAAATGCCCCCGAGGATACCGCGTTTCTTGCGCTCTATGACGGGTGTCGGCCCCTTGGTGGCGGGGTCTCCCATGGCCGCGTTCTCGCTCAGGCGGCGAGCTTCCCCTGTCGGATCGATTTCAGAGTGTTTCTCTTCATCCTTCTTGCGCCAGAACATCAACCGGTCCACGAAACCCTTGTCGCCGGATGCGAGGAGACTGTTTTCCCGGCTCACTTTCTGGCGGATCGAGGGATCCGTATGGGCCGCGCCGGCCTTGCTCAGCAACGCCTCCTCCCCCACGCTGGGGGCCGACATGGTTTCGGTTGCCGTGCCGCCACCGCTGGTGACCAGTATTCTGCGCGCTTCATCCTTGACGTCCTTTTCCTGGGGACGCTGAACCCCGGGGGTGGGTGGACGCAGGCCGTAATCCGGCGGCAGGCTCAACGGCGCGCGGGTCACAACGGCGAATTCATCCGGCGCGGATTTATTGAGCCCAAAGGCTTCGCGGGTTTTCGCGCATCCGCTCACACCCAATCCAAGCGCAAGCACGCCGATCGCTGCAATCAGATGAAAACTCGTAGGCCCTTGTTTATTCTTCATTATTTTTTCCTCGGCATCCTGGATGCCATGCCCGAACCTGGATCCGTTCCTTATTAATCTAAGGAGCTAACGGCGGATGATCAACCCGTCTAACAACATGATAAAGACGCCGATCACTATAGCCGAATCGGCGATGTTAAAGGCCGGCCAGTGAAAGGCGCCAACATAAAAATCAATGAAATCGACCACCGCATGCCGCTCGCGCAGCACCCGGTCCATGCCATTGCCCACCGCGCCGCCGATAATCAATCCGAGCGCGGCCGCGAGATACCGGTTTTCCACCCGGCGAAGCCAGACGATCAACGCAATGACCACGGCGGCGGCGATTGCGGTCAACAGCCACGGCACCCACTGGGCGTTGATATTGAGAAATCCGAAACTCGCTCCCCGGTTATAGACCAGCACCAGATCGAGAAAGGGCAAAAGCTTGATCACCCGGGGCGGGTCCATGAAAAAATCGAGCACCGCCCATTTACTGAGCTGATCCAGCGCCGCGACCGCCACCGCGACGGATAATCCCAGGCGCATCATGACGCAAAATCGATCATTCCGCCGCAATCGGGAAGTGATCGACCGCATCGGCACAGCGGCCGCACACCGTCGGGTGGCTGGGCAGAGAGCCGACATCCGGCATGAAACGCCAACAACGTTCGCATTTTTCACCCTGGGCCAAAGCCGGCATCACGCTGATTCCGCTGCCGTCATCGGCATGGTGGGCGTCTTGCGGCGCGTCGCCCTCGCCGAAACTCGCCTCGGAGGTGATGCAGATTTCCGCCATGTCGAGGCCGTCCATGGCCGCACGGTAATTATCACCGGCATAGACCACGGGCGCCGCCTGCAGGCTGGACCCGATACGTTTCGCCGCGCGCTCGATTTCCAGCGCGCCGGTGACCGCGCGCCGGAAGGCCCGGATGGTTTCCCATTTTTCCGCCAGCGCATCATCGCGCCAATCGGCCGGGATTTCGGGGAATTGCCGGAGATGGACGCTCTCATCATCGCCCGGATTGCGGGTCAGCCAGGCTTCCTCCGCCGTGAAACACAGGATCGGGGCGAGCCAGGCCGTCAGACAGGAAAACAGTTCATCCAGCACGGAGCGGGTCGCGCGGCGCACCGGGTCGTCGCGGCGGCTGCAATACAGGATGTCCTTGCGCACATCGAAATAGAACGCCGACAGATCGACCGCGCAGAAATTATGCAACGCGGTGAACATGGAGTGAAAATCATATGTATTGGCCGCATTTCGAACCAGAGCGTCCAACTCAGACAACCGGTGCAGCACCCAGCGGTCCAGCTCCGGCATGTCCGACGGCGCGACGCGCTCATCTTCGGCGAACCCGTCCAGATTGCCGAGCAGGAACCGCATGGTGTTGCGCAGCCGCCGATAGGCGTCGGCCTGATGCTTGATGATTTCGGGGCCGATTTTGAGATCTTCCGAATAATCCGACGCCACCACCCAGAGCCGCAAAATATCGGCGCCGTGGCTCGCGATCACATCCTGCGGCGCCACCGTATTGCCGGACGATTTGGACATCTTCAGCTTGTCTTCCGCCAGCACGAAGCCATGGGTCAGCACACCGTCATAGGGCGCGCGGCCCCGCGTGCCGCAGGATTCAAGCAGCGACGAATGGAACCAGCCGCGATGCTGGTCCGAGCCTTCCAGATAAAGCGAGGCCGGCGACTGCAGATCGTCGCGCGCTTCCAGCACGAAGGCATGGGTCGATCCGGAATCGAACCAGACATCGAGAATATCGCTCACCTGTTCAAAATCATCGGCGGCAAAGTCATCGCCGAGAAAACGCTGCGGGTCCGAAGCGAACCAGGCATCGGCGCCTTCTTCGGCAATAATGGCCGCGATTCGGTCCATTACACCCTCATCACGCAGGGGTTCGCCGGTTTCCTTGCTCACGAACACGGTGATGGGAACACCCCAGGCGCGCTGGCGCGACACGCACCAATCGGGGCGGGTCTGGATCATCGCCCGCAGCCGGTTGCGCCCCGCCTCGGGATAGAAAGCGGTTTGATCGATGGCGTCCAGCGCCTTTTGCCGCAGATCATTGATGTCCATGGAAATGAACCATTGCGGCGTATTGCGGAAAATCAGCGGCGCTTTCGAGCGCCAGCTATGGGGATAGGAATGGGTGATCGTGCCGCGCTTCAGCAATGCGCCGGCTTCCCGCAGCGTATCGGCGACCTTGCCGTTCACCTTGTACACATGATCACCGGCGAACAGGGGCACGTGGTCATAGAACAACCCGTCCGGCCCGACCGTCTGCGGCGCCTCGATGCCATGGGCCTGCCCGACCACGAAATCCTCGGCGCCATGGCCCGGCGCGGTATGCACGAAGCCGGTGCCGTCTTCCGCCGTCACGTGATCGCCGGGCAGCAGCGGCACATCGAAATCATAGCCCTGGCCATGGAACGGATGCCGGCAGACCGCGCCGGAAAGGTCGGCGCCCTTGAAATTATGGAGGATCTTGTAATCGGAAATTCCGACATCCTCGGCCACCTTGCCCGCGAGCGCTTCGGCGAGCGCCAGCTTTTCACCGGTTTGGGCGAGGCTGTCATCCGTGACGCCAGTGACCTCGATCACCACATAATCCATATCCGGGCCATAAGCCACGGCGCGGTTCCCCGGAATGGTCCAGGGCGTGGTGGTCCAGATCAGCACCGATGCGCCGTTCAGGCTCTCAAGCGGGGTCGTTACGACCGGGAAGCGGACCCAGATGGTGGTCGATTTGTGGTCCTTGTATTCCACCTCGGCCTCGGCCAGGGCGGTCTTTTCCACCACCGACCACATCACCGGCTTGGCGCCCTTGAACAAGCCGCCATTGAGCAGAAACTTGCCCAGCTCACGCACGATCTGCGCCTCGGCGGCGTAGGTCATGGTGGTATAGGGATTGTCCCAATCGCCCTCGACGCCGAGGCGCTTGAATTCCTCGCGCTGGATGTCGATCCAATGGGCCGCGAATTCACGGCATTCGGCGCGGAACTCGATGGTCGGAACCTCGTCCTTGTCCTTGCCGTCGGCGCGGTATTTTTCCTCGATCTTCCATTCGATCGGCAGGCCGTGGCAATCCCAGCCGGGCACATAGTTGGCGTCGCGGCCGAGCATCTGCTGCGACCGGTTGATGACATCCTTCAGGATCTTGTTCAGCGCATGGCCGATATGGAGATGGCCATTGGCGTAAGGCGGGCCGTCATGGAGGATGAATTTCTCGCGCCCTCTGGCGTCTTCGCGAAGGCGCTTATACATGCCCATCCGGGCCCAGCGTTCCAGCAGCGCCGGTTCGCGTTCCGGCAGCTTGCCGCGCATCTCGAATTCGGTCTTCGGAAGATAGACCGTGGATTTGTAATCGATCGTCACGTCAGGCCCGCCATTTCTCTATTTTCCATCATCGCTTACATCTGGCGCGGCCAGCGCGGCAGGCGCCCGGTCGGGCGGCCGGCAAAGATCACCCGGCTGGATGCTTTCAAGCAATTCCCGCGCCACGCCGCAATCAAGCGCGATCTGTTCCCGCAATTGCGGTATGCCGTCGAATTTACGTTCCGGCCGGATGTAATCGACCAGCGCCACCCGCAGCAGCTGGTTATAGATATCGTCAGTGAAATCGAAAAGATAGACTTCGATCACCACGCCCTCGCCGTTGAAGGTCGGGCGGTGGCCTATATTGGCGCTTCCCATATGCCATTCGGTCGCACCGTCGCGCTCGATCCCGGCCCAGACGGCGTACACGCCCAGCGCCGGCTCGACATAATCGTCGATCGGAATATTGGCGGTCGGGAAGCCGATCGTGCGGCCACGCTGGTCGCCGGTCTGCACCCTTCCCTCGATCTCCCAGCATCTGCCCAGAAGGCCCGCGGCGCCCATGGGGTCACCGTCGCGCAGATAGCCCCGGATATTGGTCGATGAATAGACCTGACCGTTTGGGGCGGACACCGGATCGACCGCTGTAAAGCCGAACGCGCCGTCATCGGACAGGCCCCGCAGCATGTCGATATCACCCTGACGCCCATGACCGAAGAGAAAATCATATCCAACCACCACGTGGCGCGCGTCCAGCCCATCGACCAGCAGACGCTGAACGAAATCACCAGCGGACGCCTGGGACAATTCCATATCGAAATGGACAAGCTGCAACGTCTCCACCCCCAGGGCCTGCAGCCAGCGCACCTTGCTGCGCAGGGGGGTCAGTTCGAACGGCGGATCCTCGGCCCGGAAAAACCGTCTTGGATGGGGCTCAAAGGTGACCACGGTCATGGGTGCGCCACGGCGGGCGGCTTCGCGGGCGGCCTCGCCGATCACTTCCTGGTGCCCGAGATGAACGCCATCGAAATTTCCGATCGTGACGACACCGCCCCGCACGGTGTCGGGCAATCCGGAAGTGTGACGGAATATACGCATTGCGACCGAATTCCTATCGGGTCAAGTCAAACGCTTGGCAGGCCTGGGGCGTGATCATCATGCGGGCGCCATGACCTCCGCCTCGCCGTCGATCACCACCTTGTCGCCGACCGTGCAGACGGTCGACAATTTCACGCGGTTTCGCGCGCGGTCGACTTCGGTGACCGTAACCCGGGCGGTCACCGTATCGCCGACGCGGACCGGGGCCTTGAAGCGCAGCGACTGGTTCAGATATACGCAGCCGGGTCCCGGCAGGCGGGTTCCGATGGCGGCCGATATATATCCGACCGACAGCATGCCATGGGCGACCCGCCCCTTGAACATGGTCGTGGCGGCATAGTCCTGATTCAGATGCACGGGGTTATCGTCGCCGGAAACGCCCGCGAACGCCACGATATCGGCCTCGGTCACGGTTCGGGCATAAACCGCCGTCATGCCGGGCTCAATCTCCTCAATGGAGTAACCAGACAACTCGGAAGCGGCATTTTTGGCCGAAATTGCGTATTTCGATTGATCAGACATGAGCAAATTTCCTGGCGGCCGCCATTGTTAACCAAATCTTTGCGGCAACCTCGTTTACTGGGGCGGCGCACTATATCGGCGCATCTTGTCCGGGGCAACGTCAGACCTCCGGGACACGCCGATTTTGCACGAATTGGAATGGTTTGACAGGTGCAGCTATCGGAATTGAGCCACCCTTTATGAAGCCGATATCGCGAAAATACCCGGAAATACCAAAAGTTCGGGAATACGCGGAAATCGTGCTGTCCAACGGAACGGTGCTGGCCGGCTATCTGTTTGTCGAAGCCACGTCCCGAATTCAGGATCTGCTCAACGGTGAGACCCAGTTTTTCGCCATCGTCGACAAGGAAGAACGCATCCACCTGGTGAACAAGAGTTCCATCGTTGAAGTGCGCCCGTTTGACCCCTGATTTAAGATCGTAAGTAGAAAGACCGGGATATGAGTTACCATCTGAGCACCGAACGAGCCGCGGAAATAGCCGACAGCGCCTTGTCCCATATGCGCGAAAACGATGTTCCGCCCACACCGGAAAATTTTACGATCTGGTTCGAATATGCCGCCGGCGCAAACCCGCCACTGGTCAAGATGCTGGACAAGTTGCTGGCGAGCAATCAGAAGATCGACCAAAACATCAGTCGCGAAATTTATCTGAAACACGGGGGCGACGCAGGCCAGGCCGCGCCGGCCAGTAACCAGGCACAAACCGTTGCCGAACAAATGCTTGACGCGTTGAAACAGGTCGGCAATGACACCGAACAGTATGAGGCGAGACTGAAAATTTTCTCCGGAACGCTCGGCGACGCCGATGGCGCCGAGGAATTCGAAAATCTGGTCTCCGATATATTGACGGAAACCAAAACCATGGCCAATCATACGGCCCTGCTCCAGGACAGGCTCAGCGACTCGTCGTCCGAGATCACCAAGCTGAGAGACGAACTCGCATTCGCCCGTCAGGATGCAATGACCGACGGCCTGACCGGCCTGGCAAACCGGAAATGCTTTGACCAGAAACTCGAACAAGCCGTGGAGTCGGCGTTGGAGACAAATTCCCCGCTGGCGTTGATCATGGCCGATCTTGACCATTTCAAAGTCTTCAACGACAAATTCGGTCATACGGTGGGTGATCAGGTGTTGCGCATCGTCGGCAACGCCTTGACCCAACGGGTCAAGGGCGAGGACACCGCGGCGCGCTATGGCGGCGAGGAGTTCGCCATTATCCTGCCCATGACCTCGATCGGCGGCGCGACAGCGCTGGCCGACGATATCCGCACCACGATCGCTTCCAAAAAGCTGGTCAAAAAAGGCGGCAAGACCGATTACGGCGTGATCACCTTGTCGCTGGGCGCGACCTGTTATCTGCCGGGCGAGCCGTTGAACGAGTTCATCGAACGGGCCGACGCCGCCCTGTATGAGGCCAAGGAATTTGGCCGGAACCGCGTGATGGCCGTCGATGCGCCCAAGCCCCGGGCCGCCGCCAAAGCCTGAGGCCGCCCCCCTTCTGCTTGCGGGCTAATCGCGCTAGAATCCTCCTCTGGTATTAAGGGGAGAAGTTCGACATGGCTGAGATAAAAGTTCCATACGAATATGACGGCAGGCAGTTCGAGGGTGTGCTGGTCTATGACGACAGCGTCACGGAAAAGCGTCCCGCCATCCTGATGCAGCCCGACTGGCTCGGCGTGTGCGGCCATTCAGTCGATATGGCCCGTGACGTTGCCGGCAAGGATTATGTGGTCATGGTCGCCGACATGTTCGGCGCCGATTATGCCAAACGGGAAAAGACCTTCGACGAGCTGATGAAAATCTCGCGTGAAGTGCGCAATGATCTGGAATTTCTTCTTGGTTGCGCAAAAAAGGCCGACGAGACGCTGACCGCCGAAGCAAACAGGCTGGGCATCATCGATCCCGACAAACACGGCGCCATCGGCTATTGCATCGGCGGCGGGTTTGCCCTTGAGCAGGCCCGCGCGGGCACCCCGTACAAGGCCACGGTGGTGTTCCACGTTACCCTGCCAAACCCGGTAGACGCCAACACCAGGCCGGATTTTCAGGGGCGCGTACTGGTATTCCATGGGTCGGCTGATCCCGTGACCCCACGTGAACAAATCGACGCGCTGGAGGCCGAACTGGAGGAAACCAAAACCGACTGGCAGATCATGATGTACGGCCACGCGGGCCACTCGTTCTGCGATGTGGGCATATTCAACGATATACAGCGATACGACGAAAAGCTGTGCCAGCAATCCTATCGGATGATGCGCGACTTCTTCGCGGAAACATTCTGAATTCAGGCGTTCACCGCCATAGCGTCCGGAGACTCGGGATCATCCGAGCGTTCATCTGCGCCGGGCCAGAACAGCGGCATCCTCCAGAGACGTCCGCGGCAGCAGAACAGCGAATTCATCGCCGCCGTACCGGCAGGGAATGTCGATGTTGCGCACGGAATCGCGTATGATTTTGGCGGCCTTGGAAAGAACTCTGTCGCCTTCGCCGTGACCCTTTGTGTCGTTGATATTCTTGAAATCATTGAGATCGATAAAAATCAGCGAGAGCGTTTCATTGCCCCGCTCAACAGCCCCGCTTTCCCGTCTCAAATGCTTATAAAACCCGCTCTGGTTGACGAGTTCGGTTTATTTTCTATGGTTTTATGGTCCCTGATTAACGAGAATTTCTCATAAGAAT
>CALGIA010000300.1 GCA_937916005.1 uncultured Rhodospirillaceae bacterium | reverse complement strand
CGTATCCATCAGGTTCTGATGCAGCGCCTGGCCCATGCCGTGCAGACGCTGGAATTCAAAATCCCGTCGCCCGCCGGCCATTTCCAGAACACCCATGGCGGTATGGGCGTTATGGGTGGCGAATTGAGGATAGATCCGGTCGGTCATGCCCAGAAGTTTGCGGGCGCAGGCCAGGTAGGAGACATCCGTGGCGGATTTCCGTATGAAGACCGGAAAGCCCGCGAGGCCCAAATTCTGGGCATGTTTGATCTCACTGTCCCAATAGGCGCCCTTGACCAGCCGGACCATGATGCGGCGGTCGAGCCCGGTGCACAGCGCCTGCAACCAGTCGAGAACATGGATCGCGCGCGGACTGTAGGCCTGAACCACAAATCCAAGCCCATCCCATCCCGCCAGGGCCGGGCTTGAGAGAATGGCCTCGAACACATCGAGCGACAGATCAAGCCGGCTGGCTTCTTCCGCGTCGATATTGAAACCCATGCCGGCGGAACGCGCCAAATGGACCAATGACAGCACCCGGCCGACCATTTCCTCCATCACGCGCGCACGCTGGGCCGGCTCATATCGCGGATGCAGCGCCGACAGCTTCACCGAAATGCCCGGATTGTTCCGGATATCATCGCCATTGCAGGCGGCGCTGGCCGCATTGATCGCGTTGGAATAGGACAAATGATAACGCCGCGCATCGGCTTCCGTGCGGGCCGCTTCGCCCAGCATGTCATAGGAATAGGTGAAGCCTTTTTTCTCGAACCCGGATGCCCTCGCCAGAGCGTCCACCATATCGGCTCCCAGCACGAATTGCCGCCCGACCTCCTTGATCGCCTGGGTCGTGGCTGCGCGGATCGCGGGTTCACCGAGCCGTTTGATGGCCTGACGGAGCAGCGTCGCCATGCCCGGTTCCTGATCATCGGTCAGAACCTTGCCGGTCAGCATCAGGGCCCAGGTCGACGCATTGACCAGGGGCGATGACGAGTGCCCGAGATGCCGGCCCCAATCCGACGGCGCGACCTTGTCCTCGATCAGCGCATCGATGGTCTCCGGATCCGGCACCCGCAACAGGGCCTCGGCCAGACACATCAGGGCAATGCCTTCCTGGGTCGACAGGCTGTACTCGGTCAGGAAGTTTTCCATGATGTCCGAACCGGCGGCGCGCACGGCGCCGATCAACTCAACCGCGCGGTCCGAAATACGGGCGCGGGCATCCTCGTCAAGCGCGGCAAACGCCACCAGTTGGGCCAGCTGCTCCGCGCCGCCGGCAAACATTTTACCGCGGATACGGTCACGGATATCGGATTGGAGATTTCCCAGACGACTTCTCCCAACTACGGGAAAACCGTAGCATGATTAGGAAACGCCGGATAGCGAGGGAGTTGGCCGCATCAACGCTCCTTGCTATAAGCCACTGAATGAGATCAAAGCAGGGAATTCCAATCGAATTGTCAGATACGCCTCGATTGTTCACGCCACTCAAGCTGCGGAGCGTCACGCTCAGGAACCGTGTCGTGGTTTCGCCGCTTTGCATGTATTCGGCCGTTGGCGGTATGGCCGATGACTGGCACTTCTCCCACCTCAGCGCATTCGCGCGCGGCGGCGCGTCCGTGGTGTTTACCGAGGCGACCGCCGTCGAGGAGCGCGGCCGCATTTCGCCCGGCTGCCTGGGCATCTGGACCGATGCCCAGGCCGAGGCCTTCAAGCCGATCACCCGCTTTATCTCCGCCATGGGCGCGGTCCCCGCGATGCAAATTGCCCATGCCGGCCGCAAGGCGGCAGTGCGCCCCCCCTGGGAAGGCGGGACCCCGCTGACCGATGACGATGTGGGGGACAGAACGCCATGGCCGGTGGTCGGCCCGTCCGCGACGCCCGTCGCCGATGGCTGGCAGACTCCCCATGCGCTCGACCAGAATGAGATCCACACTCTTGTTGCTTCCTTCGCCGCCGCGGCCAGGCGCGCCCATGAAGCCGGTTTCCGGATTCTCGAAATTCACGGCGCCCATGGCTATCTGATCCACAGTTTTCTGTCTCCCATCGCCAACCGGCGCAATGACGCTTATGGCGGGGACCTGGCCGGACGCATGCGGTTCGCGCTGGAAATCACCGATGCCGTTCGCGCCGCCTGGCCGGAAGATTTGCCGTTGTTCTTCAGGATCTCGGCGGTTGATGGTCCGCCGGAAGGTTGGAGCCTGGACGATTCAGTCATCCTGGCGCGCGAACTCGCGGCCCGTGGAATCGATGTGGTTGATTGCTCGGGCGGCGGCATCGCGGGCGCGCCCCACTTCCGGGCAAGCGATTCAGGCAGTCCGCTCAAGACCAGCCGCGACCGGCCGCCGGGGTTTCAGGTGCCCTATGCCGAAAGAGTCCGCCGCGAAGCGGGCGTCAAATCCATGGCCGTGGGGGTCATCATCGACCCACATCAGGCGGAGACGATCTTGCGTGATGGCCGCGCCGATCTTGTCGCCCTGGGCCGCGAGATCATGTACGACCCGTTCTGGCCGCTGCATGCGGCCGAAGCGCTGGGCTGTGATCCCGGGTTTAAAATGTGGCCCAGACAATATGGCTGGGCGGTGGTTCGGCGGGCGGAACTTGCCGGTGACCGCGCGGATGAAAGCTGACGGGTCTACTTCCTGTCTCCGATAACCCGGGCGCAGACTTCAATTGTCTCGCGCAGGGTGCGGTTCTTGTCCACCGTGTCGCGCCGTTCCGACGCAAACGGAGATTTGGCGAGCAGCCTGTAAAGATCAGCGGCCCCTTCGTGAAACCCGGGGGGTACGCCATGGGCCGCCATGGTCTGTGCAATCTCCAGCATCTCGCCCACATACCGGTCCGACACCGCCGGCAGCGCCGGGGTCATGGCCTCCATCCGCTTATACATGACCGCCTGGCTGGATTGCAGCTCCTCATGCAGTTCATCGGCGACTCCCAGTTGCTCGGCGGCAATCAGCATGGCGGCGTGCAGCGCGCTGGTGCCTTTCGTAATCCCGGCATAGGCCATCTTGACCGCCGACCCACGTCCGATTTCAGGGCCGCACTGGCGCACGATGATGCCCTTGCCGTCGAACACGGCCATGGCCTCGGCCCCAACCCCGCTGACAAACAGGCGCGCGGGCGGTTGGACGCCATCGGGTGGACTTCCGATGATACCGCCATCGATGAAATCGGCGCCGGCATCCGTGATGATCCGGCCGATCCTTTTCGCGGTTTCAGGCGATACCGCATTGCAGTCGGCATAAGGTGGCGTGGCGCCCGTTTGCCGCATCGCGGCGGCGGTCGCCTCAGCCTGTGCGAGCGCAAATTCCGGCGGCATGATGGACAGAACCATATCGGCGGCGGCGACAATGTCGGCCAGCGAACCGCCATCCTGAAACCCCGCCGCGCGGGCGCGGTCCCGGGTCGGCTCACTGCGCCCGCCCAGCACCGTGATGATTTTGAAACCGTGTTTGGCAAAAGCGCCACCGATGGCGCTGCCCATTTCACCGGGGCTCAGGATGGCGACAGTTTTTATACTCATGGAAATCTCCTTAACGACGGTTACGCGGCCTCAAGTACAGTGGTCCGGCGCATGTCGCGGGCATGGGCGGTGTCGTCGAACGGCGTACCCCGGTGCATGGTTGACTGGTTGTCCCAGATCACCAGATCGCCCACCCGCCAGTGATGGCGGTACACAAAGCGCTGCTGGGTCGCGAACCCGATGAGTTCATCCAGAAGCGCGCGGCCTTCATCGACCGGCCAGCCAACAATGTGCGAGGCATGGGACGCGAGATAGAGGGATTTGCGTCCGCATCCGGGATGAAGGTGAACCAGAGCGTGTTGCGCCGGGGGCCGCGTCGCCTTTTCGGCTTCCGATACCTCGGTCAGGCCGCCCAGCGCGCGTGAATGCCAGATCGAATGCTCGGCGACGAGACCATCGATGGATTTCTGCATGTTCGCGGGAAGCGCGTCGTAAGCGGCACGCAAATCGCAATATTCCGTATCCGCGCCGCCCGGCGGCACCACATGGGCAGACAGCATTGAATAGGTCGCGCGCACCGCATCGAACGAGACATCGGCGTGCCACAGCAGATTGCCCTGATTGAATTGCCGCCGCCGGTCGTTGTCCGGCAAAATCCGCCCATCGGAATCCAGATTGCCCACGTCGACCAGTTCGGGGTAGCGAAGACGCGGTCCCGACTTGTCGAACATGTTGAGCATCTTCATCCGCTGCAACGGGCCGAAGCGGCGGCTGAATGCAATATGCTGCTCATCGGTCAGCGGCGTCTCGTGACGGATGACCGTTACCCCATGGGCATCGAACAGGGAACGCAGGTCCGCGACCTGCGTGTCAGTCAGCGGAACCGTAAGATCGACGCCGCCGGCAATTTCAGCGCCGAACAGCTTGTGAAGCGGGATCATATCCATGGCGTTCATCCTGGCAGGATTTCGCCGAATATTACAGACCTTTGGTCTCCGTACCATCGCGGAGATAGACACGTATGGTTACCGGACGTAAATTCTAGCCTCAAGTATTTCCGGGACGAAGAGAACGGGTCGCCGCAAAAGCGGGTAAGCCTCGCAAAATGACAAATGGAGATCGAATAATGCCGAATGGCAACGGGATGAGCGACCGCCGCGCGATGTATAATCGCAACGACTTCAAACTGGGCCTGTTCGGCGCAAACTGCTCTTCCGGGCGGGCCATCACCAAGGTGGCGGAACGCTGGTCGGGCAACTGGGAAGACAATCTCGCACTGGCCCGGATGTCGGACGAAGCGGGGCTCGACTTCCTGCTGCCGATCGGAAGATGGAAGGGCTATGGCGGCGAAACCAATTATCAGGACGAGACTTTCGAGACGGTGACATGGGCGACCGGCCTGTTGGCCGCAACCCGGCGCATCACCGTATTCGCCACCGTACACGCACCGCTTCTGCCGCCGGTGATCGCGGCCAAGCAATTCATGACCGCCGACCATATCAGTCAGGGACGGTTCGGGCTCAACATCGTCTGCGGCTGGAATACGGGCGAATTCGAGATGTTCGGCGTCAATCAACGCGATCATGAGGATCGCTACGATTATGGTCAGGAATGGATCGACGCCATCCGCATGATGTGGGAGCGGGAAGATACATTCGATTTCAAGGGCAAATATATAAACCTCGCCTCGGTGCGGTCCAACCCCAAGCCCTATGGCGGCTCGCGCCCGTTGATCATGAACGCGGGCGCATCGCCGACCGGACAGGCCTTCGCCGTGAAAAACTGCGACGCCCTGTTCTGTACGCCGACCGGGGCGGAAACCGTTGACCAGCTCGCCGACGGCATTCAGCACGCAAAGAAACTCGCGATCGCCCAGGGCCGTGAAATCGATGTCTATTCGGTCGGCGTCGTCACCTGCCGGCCGACCACGAAAGAGGCCGAGGAATATCACCGCCACTGCATCATCGACGACGCCGACTGGAGCGCCGTGGACAATATCCTGGCCATGAAGGACGTCCGCCCCGAGACCGTCGGCTCCGAGGAATTTACGCGCCGCCGCAAGCACCAGGCCCATGGCATGGGCGGCATCCCCATCGTTGGCGATCCCGATGCGGTCGCCGCCGAAATCGCCCGCATCGCCGGTGTCGGGTTGCGCGGCATCGGTATTTCCTTCGTCAATTATCTCGCCGAACTGCCTTACTTCCGCGACGAAGTGTTGCCGCGCCTGGAGCGGATGGGCCTGCGCGAAAAACGCATATAGATCGAAACCGAAGCAGGAAGGGAATGACCCATGCGCGCCGCCTACTACACGAAACTCGGAGCCGCCGCGGATGTCCTGCGGGTTGGCGACGTGGAAACACCTGAACCGGGACCGGGCGAAATTCAGCTCAAAGTCCGGGCGTCAGGCGTCAACCCGTCCGACTCGAAATCACGGCTGAATGGACGCGGTGGCGGCATGGGGTTTGACCGCATCATTCCCCATAGCGACGGCGCGGGCGTTATTTCCTCGGTGGGCGACGGCGTCGACGGAGCCCTGGTCGGCCGACCGGCCTGGGTGATGAACGCGCAATATTTCCGCGCATCCGGGACCGCCGCCGACTATGTGGTTCTGCCTCGGAACTACGTCATGCCCCTGCCCGGCCCGCTGGCCGACAAGGTCAGCTTCGCCGAGGCCGCGTGTTTCGGCATTCCGTTCCTGACCGCGCGCCAGGCCATCGCACATGCTGGCGACGTGGCCGGTCTTACGGTCCTGGTCCAGGGCGGCGCGGGGGCGGTCGGCCACCATGCGATCCAGATCGCCAAACGCCGTGGCGCACGGGTGATCGCCACAATTTCCTCACCGGAAAAGGCCGCCTACGCATCCGAAGCGGGGGCGGACGAATGCCTCAATTACCGCGATGACGATTTTGCCGGCCGCCTGCAATCCCTCACCGGCGGCCGTGGCGCGGACCGGATCATCGAGGTGGATGTGGCGGCCAACGGTCCGCACTATGGCCGCATCCTCGCGCCCGGCGGCAAGGTGGTAATCTACGGCGCCGGCCATCCCATGGCCAACGTACCGGGAGGACAATTCATTCCCCGCCAAGCCACGCTGCAATGGTTTCTTGTCTATGAAATCAGCGACGCGGACCGCCTGGCTGGGGCCGCCGAACTCAACGCAATGCTGAGTGACGGCGCACTCAAGACAACAATCGCCGAACGCTTTTCCCTCGACAACATCGTCGCTTCCCACGAGATGGTCGAACGCGCGGCCCATATGGGCAATGTGGTCCTGGAAATCGGATAACCGGCGAAACAGCCGAATAATTGGGAACACACATGCGCGTTGTACTTTTTGGATCCTACGGCAAAGTGGAAATCGAGGCGCGGTTGCGCGAGATGGAGGGCGTCGCCCTTACCGTCGCCAACAGCCGGGAAGACGTGATGGACTCCCTTGCCGGGGCTGAAATCCTCCTGCTGCCGGCAAACGCCTATGACGCCGACATGGCGGCGGCAATCCGCGACCGGGCGACCGGACTGCGCTGGATCCATCTCCTGACGGCGGGGTATGAGGAACTGGTGCGCCACGGCGTCCCGCAAAATGTGGCGGTCAGCAATGCGGGCGATGCGTGGTCGCCGGCCGTCGCCGAACATGTCATGGCGCTGTTGCTGGCCATGGTCAAGGGCCTGCCCGGCGTACTGGCCAACCATTTGGAGCATGGGTGGAACCGTGATTTTTCGGCGCGCATGGGAAGTCTCGACGGGATGACCCTGGCCATCGTCGGGTTCGGCAGTATCGGCCGCGCCGTAGCGCAGCGGGCGCGCCCGTTCGGGGTCCGGGTGATCGGCCTGTCGCGCGGCGCGCGCCCTGATCCGGCCGCCGACGAGATCCGGCCCGCATCGTCGCTATACGAAACGCTGGGCGAGGCCGATGCCGTGCTGCTGGCGGTGCCCCTGTCACCGGAGACCACGGGCCTGATGGGGCGCGACGCCTTTGCCGCCTGCAAGCCGGGCGCGATACTGGTCAATGTGGCGCGCGGCGGGCTCATCAATTCCCCTGCCCTGATTGCGGCGCTCGAAAGTGGCCATCTTGCCGGGGCCGCCCTCGACGTAACCGAACCGGAACCGCCGCCGTCGGACGACCCCTTGTGGGATGCGCCCAATCTGATCATCTCGCCCCACGTGGCCGGCGCGAGCGGCGCGCGCGGGCGCGAACGTCTGGCCGCCTTTGTGGCCGGCAACGTGGCGCGCTTCATATCGGATGGAACGGTGACAACGCCCATCACCGGGATTCCAGGCTGAGCAACCGATAGGGGGAAATCCAATGCGGATCGTCAAAATCGAGGATTTCCACGCCGACGGCGGCTGGCGCGTCTTTTCGTTTCTCAAGATCACCACCGACGACGGCCTCATCGGCTGGTCCGAATACAGCGAAACCGGCTGGAACCGGGGTTTGACGGTGGTTATTCGCCGCCTCGCCGAAACCGTGATCGGCGAAGACCCCCGGGCCTTCGCCCTGATCTCCGCGCGGCTCGTCGCCATGACCCGGATGGCGTCCGGCGGCATCAATCAGCAGGCCATCGCGGCAATCGAGAATAGCTGCCTCGACATCGCGGGCAAGGCGGCGGGCCTGCCGGTACATGCATTGTTCGGCGGGCCGGTGCGCGATCGCATCCCGGTATACTGGTCCCATTGCGGCAGTTTCCGCGTGCGCAATGGGGAACTGCTGGAACGCCTGCTGGGCACGCCCCCGCTCCGCACCCTGGACGATTTGAAGGCTCTCGGCGCGGAGGCGGTATCGCGCGGCTTCAAGGCGGTCAAGACCAACCCGGTGATGTTCGGCGACGATGGACCCCGCATGCTCAACCCGGGCTTTGCGCCGGCCGGCCTTGATCTGGGCCACAATGCCGAGAATTCGGTTGTCGACGGCATAACCGATCTCCTCGCCGCTTTTCGCGACGGGCTGGGGCCGGACGCCGGACTCATTCTAGATGTGAATTTCAGCTTCCGGCCCGAGGCGCTGCACCGCATCGCACGCGCCGTCGAGCCGTTCCGCCTGACCTGGCTCGAAATGGACGTTCACAACCCGGAATCCCTGGCCGATATCCGCCGGGAATCCACCACGCCCATTGCCTCACTGGAATCGATCTTTCACCGGCGCGGCTACCGCCCCTATCTGGAAGCCCGCTCCGCCGATGTGGCGGTGATCGACGTACCCTGGAACGGGCTCGCCGAAGCGGTTCGCATCGCGGCGATGGCCGAGGCCTATGAAATCAATACAGCGCCGCACAATTTCACCGGCCCCCTCGCCAATCTCATGAGCGCGCATTTCTGCGCCGCCGTCCCGAATGTCCGGATCATGGAAATTGAAGTCGACGATGTCCCCTGGAAGGACGATCTGCTGACAAGTCCGGGCCGCATCGAGAACGGTGACTTCATGGTGCCGACGGGGCCAGGCTGGGGCGCGGATATCAACGAAGACGCCATCGCCGCGCACCCGGGATTCCGGCCTGCCTATGGCTGACCTGCCGCCGCATTCCCCCAATTGGGGCAGTGATGATCGGCGTAATTATTTAACGCACGGGCCACGCCGGATGGTGCAGGTCGATAACGTAGGGGTGCTTGTGGGACAGCGGCGCGTGCCGGTGCGGATGGCGGTGCGGCTCCTGCCCTTCCGAACCCTCGTGGGCATGTTGATGGTGCGCGTCATGGATATGCAGGTGTCCGTGTTCCAGTTCGTCGTGCAGATGTTTCAGTTCACCGCGGTCGTCCGCCGGCCATAAAACCAGTGCGGCGGCTGTCGATGTCAGAGCGAGCAGCGCAAGCACCGTAAAAGCAGCCATCAGCCCGAACGCGCCCCCCATCCA
Organism: uncultured Rhodospirillaceae bacterium; assembly: GCA_937916005.1. Lineage (GTDB taxonomy): Bacteria > Pseudomonadota > Alphaproteobacteria > MPNO01 > MPNO01 > CALGIA01. The sequence continues at coordinate 7,049 of CALGIA010000300.1, read as the reverse complement.
ACCGGCGAGCGGGTAGGCGATCAACCAGCAGCCATGGGACAGGGCGAATTGCGCCGCGAAGATCGCCGGCCGGTCGCCTTCCCGCGCGGACCGCCTGAGGGACGGCCGGCCGGGGTCTGGATGAGCGACGAGCCCGCCCCTAGAATGAACCAGATCGGGATCAATCCGGACAGACCGGGATCGGTCAGGCCAAGGAGCAGCCCCACTGTCAGGACAGCGCCGCCGGCAAGCATGAACGGGCGGTCGGGGAGACGATCCAGAAGACGGGGCAACATGAGAGCCATGATCATAGATCCCGCCCCGGCGGCTGCGAACGCAAGGGCGGTGTCGGTGTCCGTGCCGCCGAGATACTCACGCACATACACCACCGTATTGACGATCACCATGGACCCCGCGGTGGCGACCGCGAGCGAAAGGGCCAACAGCCCCAACAGTCTCGGTGTCTTGAGATAGGCCCGGATTCCGAAGGTCACGTTGCGCCATATGCCGCGCTCGCGCTCCTGCGGTTTCGGCGATGGTAACCGTGCCGAAAAAACCAGCAGGGCCGAAACCAGAAAGGCCACGGCATTCGCGCTGAACAGGGCGTCATAGCTCATCAGGGCCAAAGCGGCGGCGGCCAGCATCGGGCTCAACAAATTCTCGATATCATAGGCCAGCCGGGACAGTGACAGCGCCCGCGTATATTGTGTTTCGTCGGGCAGAACGTCGGGGATGGTCGCCTGGAAGGTCGGCGTAAAGCCCGCCGAACAGGCGTTCAACAGAAAAACCAGCAGATAAACCTGCCAGACTTCCGTGACGAACGGCAGACACACAACGAATCCGGCGCGCGCGATATCGAGAGAAATCAACAATCCGCGGCGCGGTAGCCGATGGGCAAAGCCACCCACGATAGGCGCGATGCAGACATAGGCCACCATTTTAAGGGCAAGCGCCGTTCCGAGCACCATTCCGGCGTCACCGTCGGCCAGATCATATGCCAGCAGGGCTAGCGCAACCGTGGACAATCCCGTGCCGGTAAGGGCGACAAGCTGAGCCGTGAAGAGCCGACGATATGTCCGGTCCTGAAGTGGCGACGCCATGTCCATAAGGTATCGGACTTTGCCAAAACGTCAACTCCGTCATCCCAGGTGGTTTTTGGGGATTTGTGAGCCCCGCCCCTATAAGGCGCCAGCGCGTCGCCCCATCCCTTGACATTCCGCATGGTCGAGATCAGATTAAACATTACCCCTCCCCTAGGGGGGTGGGTAATGTTTTTAAAAACAGCATCAATGAAAGAAGTAGGCGATGATCAAACTCAAGGTTTCCGGCATGACCTGCGAACATTGCGAACGCGCGGTTACCAATGCGCTGGCCGACGTCGCCGGCGTCGACAAGGTTGTTACGGTCAGCCATAAAAATGACGAGGCCATCATCGACGGCAATGCCGATACGGAAGCGTTGCTGGCGGCGGTGCGCGAGGAAGGATTCGACGCCGAGCTTTCCCCATGAGCGCATCAAATAACGAGGGACTCCATCTCGCAACGGGGACCCGGGAAGATGCGCGCCGGCGGCTGCTGTCCATCCGGGGACATGTGGAGGGACTTCTCCGCATGCTCGAGGACGAGTCGATTTACTGCGTGGATATCCTGAAACAGGTCAAAGCCGTGAACGGCGCACTCGACAAGGTCGGGGATCTGGTGCTTCGTAGTCACCTGCAGAATCACGTCGTGACCGCCGCCGCGCGTGGCGACACCAGCATGATCGTCGAAGAGCTGATGGAAGTCCTGAAATACCGTTGAACCGCGCCCGTTTCCATATCGGCGCCACCGAAAAACAGAGGTTTGGCATGACACGACAGCTGGCCTTTCGGGTCGAGGGAATGACCTGCAGCAATTGTGCGAACACAATCGAGCGAGCGCTCAAGAGTCTGCCCGGCGTGGCCGGTGCCAATGTCAATCTCACGACGGAAAAGGCGAACGTTGTTCTGGAGGCCGACGGCCCCGAAATCTCCGATCTGTTGGACGCGGTTGAAAAGTCGGGCTACCACGCGGCCACGGAACATATCGAAATCGGAATCGGCGGCATGACCTGCGCCAACTGCGTGGGACGTGTCGAGCGTGTCGTCGGAAAGCTGGACGGGGTTATGTCCGCCAGCGTCAATTTGGCGACGGAACGGGCGACCATCGATTTTCTGCCCGAGATTGTTTCGTCCCGCGACATCGGCGCGGCGATCACCAAGGCCGGGTACGAGCCACGGATCGATGACGGTGAAGCGACGGAAGACCGCGAACGCGCCGCGCGCACGGCCGAGATCGCCGAGCTTAAACGCAGCGTTCTCATGGCAGCCGCGCTGACCGTGCCGCTGGTGATCGTCGCCATGGGCCGGATGGTTCCCGGCATGGGTCCGGCGATGCGGGGCCTGTTGACGGAACCGGTCTGGATGTCGATCGAATGGGCGCTGGCGACGCCGGTGCTGTTCTATGCCGGACGGCGGTTTTTTGTCCATGGCTGGGCCGAACTGCGCCATATCAGCCCGGGCATGAATTCTCTGGTGATGCTGGGCGCCAGCGCCGCCTATGTCTATTCGGTGCTGGCGTTGTTGATCCCATCCATGTTTCCGGCCGGCACGGCGACGGCCTATTTCGAGGCCGCGGGCGTAATCGTCACCCTAATCCTGATGGGCCGATACCTGGAAGCTGTGGCCAGGGGCCGCACTTCAGACGCCATCCGCAAGCTGATGCACCTTCAGGCCAAGACCGCGCGCGTAGTGCGCGACGGCGTGGAAATCGACGTGCCGATCGAGGACGTCCAGCTCGGCGATGTGGTGCTGGTGCGGCCCGGCGACCGGGTGCCGGTCGACGGCCAGGTGACCGACGGCGTGAGCTTCGTCGATGAATCCATGATCACCGGCGAGCCCGTGCCCGTCGAAAAACAAGCCGGATCGGAAGTGGTCGGCGGCACCGTCAACGGAACCGGCGCGCTGACCGTGACCGCGACCCGTGTCGGCGGCGATACGGTTCTGGCCCAGATCATCCGCATGGTCGAGGATGCGCAAAGCACCAAGCCGCCGATCCAGCATCTGGCCGACAAGATCGCTTCGGTGTTCGTGCCGATCGCGCTGGGCGTCGCGGTGCTGACCTTTTTCGGCTGGCTTCTTCTGGGGCCGGCGCCCGCGCTCAGCTTCGCATTTGTCACCGGCGTTTCCGTGCTGCTGATCGCCTGTCCGTGCGCCATGGGGCTGGCGACGCCAACCGCGATCATGGTCGGCACCGGCAAGGGGGCGGAAATGGGCGTTCTGATCCGCAATGGCGCGGCGCTCGAGATCCTCGCCAAGGTGGATACGGCGGTGCTCGACAAGACCGGCACCCTGACCCAGGGACGGCCCGAATTGACCGACTTCCTGGACCCTGCCGGCGCGGGAGACGCATCTGACGAAATCCTCGCCCTGGTCGCCGCCGCCGAAGCAAAAAGCGAACACCCCATTGCGGAAGCCATCGTGCGCGCCGCCAAATCGCGCGGGCTGCCCCTGCCCGACATTACCGAATTCGCATCGGAAACCGGGTACGGCATTGAGGCCGTGGCCGGGGCCCATAAAATTCAGATCGGCGCCGATCGCTACATGAAAAAACTCAATATCGCGCTCGGCGACGCCGAAGCCCGCGCCAATGATCTTGCCGGCGACGCGAAAACGCCGCTTTACGCCGCCGTGGATGGAACGCTTGCCGCCGTGATCGGCGTGGCCGACCCGCTGAAACCCGGCAGCCGGATCGCCGTCGCCGCGCTCAAGCAGCTAGGCATCTCCGTCGCCATGATGACCGGCGACAATCGGCGCACGGCGGAGGCCATCGCCGCCCAGACCGGGATCGACCGGGTGCTGGCGGAGGTCCTGCCCGGCGACAAGGCCGACGAGGTCAAAAAATTACAGGCAGAAGGCGGCAAGGTGCTGTTTGTCGGCGATGGCATCAACGACGCGCCAGCGCTGGCCCAGGCCGATGTGGGCATCGCCATCGGCACCGGCACCGATATCGCCATCGAGGCGGGCGACGTGGTGCTGATGTCCGGCGATCTGCGCGGCATCGTCAATGCGACCGCCCTGGCCAGAAAGACGCTGCGCACCATCCGGCTCAATTTCTTCTGGGCCTATGCCTATAACGTGGCGCTGATTCCATTGGCTGCCGGGGTTTTCTACCCGCTGCTCGGCATTCTACTGAACCCCATGCTGGCGGCGGCGGCGATGAGCATGTCGAGTGTGTTCGTCGTCACGAACTCGCTGCGGTTGCGGCGTTTCCGGGCTCCTCTTGCGGATTCCACGGCCTAACGAAGATTGTTGCGTCTGCCGGCCGCAGCGGCGGTCAGCGCGGTAGGGTGCTGTTTCCCATCAGGAATTGATCGACCGCATGGGCGCATTGGCGGCCCTCTCGGATCGCCCAGACCACCAGAGATTGCCCGCGCCGCATGTCGCCGGCCGCAAAGATCTTGCCGATTGAGGTCTGGTAGTCGGTCATATCGGCGAGTACGCTGCCGCGCGCGTCCAGGTCTACGCCGAACTGCTCGACCATCCCGTCGCGGCGCGAACCGAGAAAGCCCATCGCGAGCAGCACAAGGTCTGCGTCCAGGCGGAATTCGCTGCCGGCCACATCCTGCATTTGCATCCGTCCGGCCTCGTCCGCGACCCATTCGACGCGCACGCAGTCGAGCGCCACGACTTTGCCGTCCTTGCCCACCGCGGTGCGGGTCAGCACCGACCAGTCGCGTTCGCAGCCTTCTTCCTGGGACGATGAGGTGCGGAACTTGAGCGGCCAGTCGGGCCAGGTCAGGGCCTTGTTTTCCTTTTCCGGCGGGCGGGGCATGATCTCAAGCTGCACGACAGAGGTGGCGCCCTGACGGACGGAGGTGCCGATACAGTCCGAACCGGTATCGCCGCCGCCGATCACAACGACATGCTTGCCCGCCGCCGTAATCGTGCCGCCCGGCGCCGCGACGGCTTCGCTGTCGCCGGCGACGCGTTTATTCTGTTGCGTCAGGAAATCCATCGCAAAATGGATGCCGTCGAGTTCCCGCCCCTCGATTTCCAGGTCGCGCGGCAATTCGGCGCCGCCGGTCATGGCAATCGCGTCATATCCGTCCATCAGCTCCGCGACATCCATATCGACGCCGATTTCCACATTGGTGCGGAATTCAACGCCCTCACCCTGCATCTGTTCGACGCGGCGGTCGATCAGCCACTTTTCCATTTTGAATTCGGGAATGCCGTACCGTAGCAGCCCACCGATACGATCGTTTTTCTCGTACAAGGTGACGTCATGCCCGGCGCGCGCGAGTTGCTGCGAACAGGCGAGCCCCGCCGGGCCCGACCCGACCACGGCGACGCGTTTGCCGGTCTTCACGGATGGCGCGAGCGGCTGAATCCAGCCCTCCTTCCAGCCGCGATCAACAATGGCGCATTCAATCGTCTTTATGGTGACCGGCTGATCGTCGATGTTCAGCGTGCAGGCCGCCTCGCACGGCGCGGGGCAGATGCGCCCGGTAAATTCGGGGAAGTTATTGGTCGAATGCAGCGTCGTCAGCGCCGTTTCCCAATGATCCCGGTACACCAGATCGTTCCAGTCCGGGATCAAATTATTGACCGGGCAGCCACTATGGCAGAACGGAATGCCGCAATCCATGCAGCGCGCCGCCTGTTCCCCCAGGGTGGAATCGGGCAGCTGCTTGACGAATTCCGTCCATTTGCCGCGACGCGACTCCGGCTCTTCATAACCACGATCCTGGCGCTCATAGTCCAGAAAGCCGGTTGGCTTACCCATCGTGCGTATCCTTCATACCAACAAACGCTTCATTCGGCCGCCTCGGCAGCATCCTGTTCTTCCTTCATGTCGAGCAGGGCGCGGCGGAAATCCTTTGGCGTGACTTTCACGAAATTCCGGAGCGAGGCCTCCCAATCATCGAGAAGCGCGCGCGCCCGGCCGCTGCCCGTCAGCTGGAGGTGGCGCTCGATCAATATCCGCAACCGCTCGTCGTCGAAGCGCAGCATGTCGCCCATGCCATTGTCATCGACGCCGGTCGAGCGCTGCCGCGGCCGCTCAGGATCATCGTTCTCCGATGCATCGCCCGGCCCGATCTGTTCGAGATCGACCATCGTCTGATTGCACCGTGTCTCAAACTGGCCGTCCGGATCATATATGTAGGCGATGCCGCCCGACATCCCGGCCGCGAAATTGCGGCCGGTTTCGCCCAGAACAACCACCACCCCGCCTGTCATGTATTCACAAGCGTGATCGCCGACACCCTCGACCACGGCGATCGCACCGGAATTGCGCACCGCGAAACGCTCACCCGCAACGCCCCCAAAATGGGCCTCGCCGGCGACCGCGCCGTAGAGGACGGTATTGCCGACGATGATATTTTCGGTCGGTTCGCGCCGCGTCGACTCGGGCGGGCGCACGATCAGGTGACCGCCGGACAGGCCCTTGCCGACATAGTCGTTGGCGTCGCCGATCAGTTCCAGGCTGACGCCGTGCGCAAGAAAGGCGCCGAAGCTGCCGCCCGCGGTGCCCTCGAAGCGGACCGTAACGGTGTCATTGGGCAGGCCGGCGTGACCGTAGCGCCGGGCGATCTCACCCGACAGCATGGCGCCCACGGAGCGGTGAACATTGCGGATGCCGCGCTCGACATGCACCGCCGTGCCGGACTCGAGCGTCGCCTGGGCCGCTTCGATCAGCTCGTTGTCAATCGCATCGTCCAGCTCGTGGTCCTGGGTTTCGCTGTTGTGGATCGCAACGCCATCACGCGCGGGCGCTTGATACAGAAGTTTGGACAAATCTATGCCGTTCGCCTTCCAATGGTCGACGGCGCGGCGCGTGTTGACCCTGTCGACCCGGCCGATCATCTCCTGGAAGGTGCGAAAGCCCAGCGTGGACATGAGTTCCCGCACTTCTTCGGCCACAAAGAAGAAATAGCTGATGACGTGCTCGGGCGTGCCGGTAAACTTCTTGCGCAATCGCGGGTCCTGGGTAGCGATGCCCACCGGGCAGGTGTTGAGGTGACATTTGCGCATCATGATGCAGCCCGAG